>CAYRHC010000042.1:0-10035 GCA_964423935.1 uncultured Bacteroidales bacterium
GAATAAGGTTTCCTGCGCACGGCCCGGTCAACTGGCCACCCTCATCGTAACCGACGTATCCAGGAGGCGCTCCGATAAGACGTGAAACACTGAATTTTTCCTGGTATTCACTCATATCGATACGTGTCATCATGCTTTCATCATCGAACAGACATTCTGCCAGGGCCTTGGCCAGCTCGGTCTTACCCACACCGGTGGTACCCAAAAAGATGAACGAACCAATAGGCCGCTTGGGGTCTTGCAGGGCTGCACGACTACGTCTGACGGCATCGGCAATGGCCTGGATAGCTTCGTCCTGACCCACTACCCTGCGGTGCAGTTCGTCTTCGAGGTGCAGCATTTTTTCACGTTCGCTCTGTGCCATCTTGCTGACTGGTATTCCCGTCCACTTGGACACAATTTCGGCAATATCGTTGCTGTCAACTTCTTCCTTAATCATAGGATTGTCGCCCTGGATTTTGTGCAAGGCCTCCTGCTGACGCTGAATCTCGGCTTCAGCCTCTTTGATCTTGCCGTAACGGAGCTCGGCCACCTTGCCGTAATCGCCTTCGCGCTCGGCTTTTTCGGCCTGGAACTTGTAGTTCTCGATATCAATCTTGAGCTGCTGTATCTTGTTGAGATGTTCCTTTTCGTTCTGCCAGGCACAGCGCAGCGAGCTTGCCTTTTCCTTGAGTTCGGCCAATTCGCGGTCTATTTCCTCAAGCTTACTGCCAGCTTGTTTGTCTTTCTTGATGGCTTCGCGCTCAATTTCCAACTGCTGGATATCACGCTGTACATCATCGAGTTGCTCAGGCACACTGTCTATCTGCATACGCAAATGCGCCATAGCTTCATCCATCAGGTCGATGGCCTTGTCGGGCAGGAATCGGTTGCTGATATAACGGCTCGACAGCTGCACGGCGGAAATCAAGGCATCATCGGTGATACGCACCTTGTGGTGATTCTCGTAACGTTCCTTCAAGCCTCGAAGGATGGCAATACTGCTCGCCTCGTCCGGCTCGTTCACCATAACCTGCTGGAAACGACGTTCCAAGGCCTTGTCTTTTTCGAAATACTTCTGATATTCCTCCAAAGTGGTGGCACCGATGGCTCTCAGTTCGCCTCTGGCCAAGGCAGGCTTCAAGATATTGGCCGCATCCATCGCACCTTCGCTCTTGCCGGCTCCTACCAAGGTGTGGATTTCATCGATGAAAAGGATGATTTCTCCGTTCGACTGCGTCACTTCGTTAATCAACGATTTAAGACGTTCCTCGAACTCCCCCTTGTACTTGGCACCCGCAATCAGGGCCCCCATATCGAGCGAATAGATTTGCTTGCTCTTCAGATTCTCAGGAACATCGCCGCGAACAATTCTGTGGGCCAAGCCTTCGGCAATGGCGGTTTTACCCGTACCGGGCTCACCTATCAAGATAGGGTTGTTCTTGGTTCGACGACTCAAAATCTGCAGCACACGACGAATCTCATCATCACGGCCGATAACCGGGTCCAAGGCACCGCTACGGGCTTTTTCGTTCAAGTTCTGCGCGTATTGTTCCAAAGCCCGGTAAGTATCCTCGGCTTGAGGATTAGAGGCCTTGTTGCCTTTACGCAACTCCTCGATACAGAGTTTGAGTTGTTTTTCGTCCAGACCGGCATCCTTCAACAAGTCGGAAGCTGTACTTTTTACTTGCAGAATGGCCAGCAACATATACTCCAAGGTAATGTACTGGTCGCCCGCTTGGGTGGCATCGGCTTCGGCCTTGTCCAGGATTTCATTGGCTTCGCGGCTAAGGTAAACATCGCCGCCCGAGACCTTGGGCAAACGGTTCAAAGCATCCTCCATCTTCTGGTGAAGCAGATTCTGGTTGACAGCCGTCTTTTGGAATACAAAATTAATGATACGCTCGCCTACCGTCATGGTAGCCTTGAGCAGATGGAGCGCTTCAATTTGCTGGTGTTGCCTCTTTTTGGCCTCATTGATAGCCTCTTGGAGCATCTCCTGTGTTTTAATGGTCATTTTGTCTGTGTTCATAGTCGTATGTATTTTTTGATTTTTTATTCTGCCCGCTTAAAGGCAAAATACGTACCAGAAACACAACGACTGACATTTTGTCACGCAGTCTGACAGCCATTATTAAAAGCAAAAAAGCGGTGAACACTTTCGTATTCACCGCCATTAACGGGTGGAAGATCGGATTCGAACCGACGACACCTGGAACCACAATCCAGTGCTCTAACCAGCTGAGCTACATCCACCATATATTTCTCAACTTAGACTCTCGTCTGAATTGCGGCTGCAAAGGTAGCCATATTTTTGATTCGAGCAAATTATCAAGAATAAATTATTTGCGATTTCTGTCCATGCGAATTACTTTTACCCCTGCATAAGAACAGTTCCCATGGAAGAATTATTTGAATTTCTAGACCAGTTATCACGCCACAACCGGCGAGAATGGTTTCAAGAAAACAAGGGTCGCTACCAGGCTTGCCGAGAGCGCTTCGAAGGCGTGGTAACACAACTTATCGCAGGCATCGGCAGTTTTGAACCGGCACTAGCCACGCTCAAGGCATCCGACTGCATCTATCGCATCTACCGCGATGTGCGTTTTTCGCCCAACAAGGACCCTTACAAGACTCATTTTGCGGCCTATATCAATTTGGGTGGCAAAAAATCAGACTATTCCGGATACTACCTGCACCTGTCCAACAACGAGCCCGGCGAATTCTATCCTCACGGCTGTTTTCTGGCTGCCGGCGACTATGTCTGCCAGCCCGAAGTACTAAAGATACTCCGCGAAGACATTTCGGCCGGTCAGGGTGATTTCGAAGCTACGCTCCAGAACGCTCAGGACTTTTACTTAGATCGTAGCTCGGCTCTCAAGCGCATACCCAAGGGTTTTTCCGAAAACGACCCCTACGCGCCTTATATCAAGCTCAAGAATTTCTGCTTGATACATCCTTTCGATGCCACATTGGCCCTGCAGGATGATTTTGTGGAAAAAATGACGAATCTTTGCCGGCAGGCACAGCCCTTCTTGGCTTATATCAACCGGGCGGTCGATTATGCCAAAGGCATCGACTAAGCAATCCGTTTCTTAATGCTTAACCGACAGCAGCACAACACCCGTAACATGCTTGATACCAAGCAGATAATCAGACAGCGTTTGCGAGCTGACCACCACTTTTTTGGCCGTTGATGAAGCATGCAGCAAATGAAGCTCGCCGTCAACGCGGCAAGTGAAGCCCAAGTGTGCAAAGTCCAATCCGGGGCTGTCGGTGGTAATGGCCACCACATAGCCTGAAGGAATCCGGTCTGCGCAGGCGGCCACCTTCTCTTTGGGAATATAATGGAAACAGACTCCCTGCAGAGCTTGTTCGTTAGCCTCGATTTTGGGCAGCAGCTCTGGTTGCAGACGCAAGGCTTTGTACAATTGCGGATGCGAAGACATGAAATGCAGCTTAGGGCAAAACAGCGCATCGCTGAAACGAGCCGTCTGTTGTTGTAACAGGCCCTTGCGTTCGTTCTCGAGTATCCAATCGGAAGTATAGTGCAGACGCGAGCAATAACCGTCCATCCGGCCATCACGGTAACGCAGCCGCTCTATCCATTGGGGAAAACGTTGCAAGCACTGACGGTCGGTGTCACAATTCTCTTCCTGTTCATCCAAGAGAAAATCCAAGGCCAGCACATTTTCCACCAAAGTCAGGCAATCCACTTCTCTCAGATTGATGCAAAGGCGTTCCACTCCGTCTTCCGACTCCAGGGTGGCGGCCACATAGGGTTTACCCAAAAAGTATGCAGCAAGGCTGTCTATACGTGAGTCTGCCTGCCAATGGTAGAGCCTGTTGCGCTGCAGGATATCCATAAGGATAGCCTCATCGGGCGAAAGTTGCGCCCGACAAGAAGAAAACCCCATCAATAAGGCGATGAGACAAAAGAGCGTCCTGCAACGCATAGCCATCAATAAATAGCCTTGGAACCGGCCAAAAGCGTATTCTTCATCAGCGAAACGATGGTCATGGGGCCGACACCGCCAGGCACAGGCGTAATATAGCTGCACTTGGGAGCTACCTCGTCAAATTTCACATCGCCGCAAAGCTTGAAGCCGCTTTTGGTTTCGGTAGAAGGAACTCGCGTGGTGCCGACATCGATGACACAGGCGCCCTCCTTTACCATGTCTGCCGTCAGAAAATACGGACGGCCCAAAGCACAGACGATGATATCGGCACTGAGACACTGTTGCTTGATATCACTGGAATAGCTGTGCACCACCGTCACGGTAGCATTGCCGGGATAATCCTTGCGCATCAACAAATTGGCCAAAGGTTTGCCAACGATATTGCTTCGGCCTATGATAACCACGTGTTTGCCGGCCGTTGGAATCTCGTAACGTTTGAGCAATTCGAGTATGCCGGCGGGCGTAGCCGACAAGAACGAAGGCAGGCCTATGCAGGCACGCCCCACATTGACGGGATGGAAACCGTCCACATCCTTGCGGTAATCGATGGCTTCCATGATTTTTTGTTCGTCGATATGCTTGGGCAAGGGCAGTTGTACGATATATCCGTCTACACTGTCGTCGGCATTCAGACGGGCGATGCATGCCAGCAGTTCTTCTTCCGTCACGTCACTTTCGTAGCGCAGCAGCGTCGATTTGAAACCGCAGACTTCGCAAGCCTTGATTTTGTTGGCTACGTATGTTTCACTGCCGCCGTCATGGCCCACCAAAACGGCAGCCAGATGAGGAGCCCTTTTTCCTTGTGCCAACATCTTGGCCACTTCAGCGGCGATTTCCTGTTTCATCTGGTTGGAAACCGCCTTTCCGTCAATCAGTATCATTTTGTCGTTGTTTGGATTAGCTTCGTAAGCTGTTAAAAAACTTATTTTCTCTTTTTGTTGCCGTGCTTGGGGGCCCCGGGACGCAGCGCACTTACCGTCTTCATCATTTTGCGCGTCTCTTCGAAGCGTTTCATCAAGTTGTTGACATCCTGAATGCTGGTGCCGCTACCCTTGGCAATACGTTGACGGCGGCTGGCGATGATAATCTGTGGATTCTCCCTTTCCTCGGGTGTCATAGATTGGATGATGGCTTCAACGCTCTTGAAGGCGTTATCATCGATATCGACATTTTTCATAGCCTTGCCCATACCGGGTATCATCGAAGCCAAATCTTTGATGTTGCCCATCTTCTTGATCTGCTGGATTTGTGCCATGAAATCGTTGAAATTGAATTGGTTCTTGAGGATTTTCTTGTGCAGGCGACGCGCCTCTTCCTCATCGTATTGTTCCTGGGCCTTTTCCACCAACGAAACGACATCGCCCATTCCAAGGATACGGTCGGCCATACGTTCCGGATGGAAAACATCGATAGCTTCGAGCTTTTCGCCCGTACCGATGAACTTGATAGGTTTCTCTACCACCGAACGAATAGACAAGGCTGCACCACCGCGGGTATCGCCATCGAGTTTGGTCAGGACAACGCCGTCGAAATCGAGGCGGCTGTTGAATTCCTTGGCCGTATTCACGGCATCCTGACCGGTCATGGCATCGACCACGAACAAGATTTCATTGGGGTGAACGGCTGCCTTGATAGCTGCGATTTCCGCCATCATCATTTCATCAACGGCCAAACGGCCGGCAGTATCGATAATAACCAAATCACAACCATTCTTGCGTGCGTAAGAAATGGCGTTCTCAGCAATCTTGACAGGGTTATTCTGCCCTTCTTCGCTGTAGACGGGCACTTGAATTTGCGAGGCCAATACCTTTAACTGTTCGATAGCGGCTGGACGGTAAACGTCGCAAGCTACCAAGAGCGGATGTTTGCCGCGCTTGCTTTGCAGCATCTTGGCCAGTTTGCCCGAGAAAGTGGTTTTACCGGAACCTTGCAGACCCGACATCAGGATAATAGCCGGATTACCCTTGATGTTGATATCGGTACTGGTGCCGCCCATCAGATTGACGAGTTCATCGTGTACGATTTTCACCATCATTTCCTGCGGACGAACAGCCGTCAGTACTTTCTGGCCGATAGCCTTTTCTTTGACATCATCGGTAAATTGCTTGGCCGTCTTGTAGTTGACATCGGCATCCAGCAAGGCGCGACGTACATCTTTCAGAGTGTCGGCAACATTGATATCGGTAATCTTGCCCTGGCCTTTCAGAATCTTGAAGGATCTTTCCAGCCTCTCGCTTAAATTCTCGAACATATATGCTTACTATTAATTTGCGGTTTATAAGGCTGCAAAAGTACACATTTTTTTCAAGGCCTCAAAGGAATATCTACAAAGACAGGAAGATGATCGCTGTATCCGCCTAGATACTGGTAGCCATAATAGCTGCGCAGCGGCTTCTTGCCCAAATGCTTCTCGTCTTCAATCAACAAAAAGTCGGGTTTGAACACCTGCGCCTTGAGCTTTTGCCGGAACAAAGCTCCCGACACCACCATTTGGTCGAGCATCGACCATTCTCCCTGGTAACGGTGCGACTTGATGTCATCGTTCAAGGTGGATGTCCACATCAAATTATAGAGTGCGGTATCGCAGATTTGCCGGCAAGTGTCGGGCAAGGCACCCAAATACTCGCGCATGGATGCATCTTGTGCCTGGTCGTTGAAATCGCCCATAATCAGAATCTTGGCCTGTGGCTGAAGCAGAAAGATGCTGTCTACCCTACTTCGCAGGACGGTGGCGGCGTGTGCGCGCAAAGCGTAGCTTTTTCGCGCACCCCCCAACTTCGATGGCCAATGCCAGACAAACAGATGCAAACTGTCGCTCTGCTGCGTAAGCATACAGGCATAAAGGATGGGGCGCGTTCGACGTAGGCTGTCCTGCGGAAAACGCAAATGAATGACATCTTGCATGAGCGGCTTAAAACGGTAACGATGATAGGCCAGACAAACATCAATGCCGCGCGCATCTTCCGATACGCCGTAAATATATCGGTACTGTTCCATGCCGGCCGTCTTCAGCAAGTATTTCAGGTTGTCTTCGGTCTCCACTTCGGCCAGAGCGAAAAGGTCGGGATAGCGCGTATCGCCCGCGATGGCCAGCACTTTGGCTATCTGGTGAGTCTTGTGCCGGAAGCGTGCGGGTGTCCAATGATAGTCACCGTCGGGCAGAAAGGCTTCATCGCGGGTAAGACTATCGTCCTGACAATCGAAAAAGTTCTCGGTGTTGTAGAAAAGAATGCGCAAATACTCCGTGGCAGGACTGACGGTGCGAGCAAGCAGCGGTGGGGCACAGCCCCAAAAGATAAGGCCAAGGCACAGCACGGCCTTGAAAAACAGGTGTTTCATAGTAATAAGATATAAGGTCGGGTCAGCCCGCCCAAGAAGGCGGGCTGACCCGGGGTAAACGCTATTTGAACAGCCAGCGTATCAAGTCGTTGCCGTTGGCGTAAATCAGCAACAATATCAGCAGAAACATACCCACTGTTTGTGCCTTTTCGAGGAATTTATCGCTGGGCTTGCGACCCGTTACGATTTCAACCAGTAAAAAGAGAATATGACCGCCATCCAAACCCGGAATGGGCAAGATATTCATAAACGCCAGCACCACGGCAAGGAAAGCGGTGGTTTCCCAGAATACACGCCAATTCCACTGTTTGGGGAACATCTGCGCAATGGCTCCGAAACCGCCCAAACTTTGGGCGCCTTCCTTGGTGAAAACATATTTCATGTCGCTGGAATAACCGCTGAGTTTCGACCAGGCCAGCTGCACACCGGCGGGCAACGACTGCCAGAAAGAATAGGAAATCTTTTTGACAGGATAGATTTCCGCAGGGTTCTTAGCCATAAATCCCAGTTTGGCAGTCGAATCGAGTTGCGCTTGCACCTGCAAGGCTACGCCGGCGCGGTAAAATTCCAAGTCCACAAGGCTGTCCTTAAAGAGTTGCAAGCGGCTGGCAAAATCATCAAAAGTAGGCGTAATTACGCCTTGTATGGCCACCAGGCTGTCACCTTCCTGCAAACCGGCCAAGGCCGCCGGAGAATCGGGTAAGACCATTTTCACCACCGAAGGCATACGATAAGAGGCGAAGCCCTGCTTGGCTGCCATAAGCGTCTGCATAAAATGCTCGGGAACGTGAACGATGGCTGTATCACCGTTTCGGAGCACTTTCACTTCCCGGGCCTCAACCACAGCGCGGAACGACTCATCGTTGAACTGCACAATCTGAAAATCATCGGCCGACAAAAGAATGTCACCATCTTGGAAACCAGCCTCTTTGGCCGGCTGTGAATAGTCCATACCCAGCGGCATTTCCTGCAGTGGCAGATAGCTTTTGCCCCAAACGAACAGCACCATCGCATAAAGCACAAAAGCCAGCAGGAGATTGAAGAGCACACCGCCCGCCATAATCATCAGTCGAGGGAAAGGTTTTTTGGTGCGGAATTCCCAAGGTTGCGGTTCAGCGGCCAGATCGTTCAGACTCTGGGTTTCGTCCACCATGCCGGAAATGCTGCAATAGCCGCCTAGAGGCAGCCACCCCAAGCCCCAGACGGTACTTTCGGGATAATCCTTCCAATTTTCGGGTTCGTTCTTGGAAAGGAAATCGAATTCGAGCCTGCCGTTGATTTTCTTGCAACGCATCAAGCTGAACCCGGGATTGAAAAACAGATAGAAACGTTCCACGCGGGTACCGCTCAGACGCGCAAAAAGAAAATGTCCTAACTCATGAACTATGATAAGAATCGACAGACAGGCAATCAGTTGCAACGTCCGGATAAGAAAAACTTCCATAAAGGCTTAAAATTTCAACAATTGTTCATTGGCAATGCGTCGTGCTGCCGCATCGCTGGCCACGTAATCCTCGTAGCTTGCATCTTGAATAAAAGGCGTTGCTTCCATGGTATGTTCTATCAAGTCGCTCATTTGCAGGAACGAAATCCGGTCGTGCAAGAATGCATCGACGGCTACCTCGTTGGCCGCGTTGAGGATGCAAGGCATATTGCCGCCCTTTTCCATGGCCAGATATGCCAAAGCTAAATTACGGAAACGCTTGGCATCGGGACGTTCGAACTCAAACTTGCCGATAAGCGGAAAATCCACTCTGGGATATTTGGTGGCAAAACGATAAGGATAGCTGAAAACGTACAATATAGGCAATTTCATGTCGGGAACACCCAGCTGGGCCTTCACCGTTCCGTCGCGGAATTGCACCATGGAATGGATGATAGACTGCGGATGCACCACCACTTCGATGTCTTGTGGCGGCAATCCGAACAGCCACTTGGCTTCAATCACCTCAAAACCTTTATTCATCATGCTGGCCGAATCTATCGTAATTTTGGCCCCCATATGCCAATTCGGATGCTTCAAAGCTTGCGCTTTGGTTACATGTTGCAACTCATCCAGACTCATCTTGCGGAAAGGGCCGCCCGAGGCAGTCAGAATAATTTTCTCCAAAGGATTCTGCACTTCAAGGCATTGGAAAATGGCAGAATGTTCCGAATCTACCGGCAAAATGGCCGCATGGTTTTCTTTGGCCAGACGGTTGATGATTTCACCGGCCACCACCATCGTTTCCTTGTTGGCCAATGCGATGTCCTTGCCGGCCTTCAAAGCCTGTATGGTAGGCGGCAGACCGGCATACCCCACCATGGCCGTCAGCACCAAGTCGATAGGTGATGCTTGCACCACATCTTCGATAGCCTTGGAACCGGCATATGTCTTGATGGGAAGGTCTTGCAGGGCTTCCTTGAGTCTGGGATAGTAGCTTTCATCGGCAATCACCACCACATCGGGCATAAACTTGCGCGCCTGTTCAATGAGCAGTTCCACATTGCGATGGGCCGTCAGGGCGTAAACTTCGAAAGATTCGGGATATTCTGAAACCACTTCCAAGGCCTGGGTGCCGATAGACCCCGTCGATCCCAAAATGGCAATTTGCTTACTCATGCGCTACTATTTGAAAAGTATGTATTCTTCGGGATTCAAGGGCAAGCCCTTGTACCAAAGCTCGAAATGCAGATGCGAATTGCTTTTGCCGGCACTGCGACCGACAAAAGCCATGGCTTCACCGGCCTTCACCTCGTCACCGGGAGCCTTAAGCAC
>CAYRHC010000043.1:0-9923 GCA_964423935.1 uncultured Bacteroidales bacterium
CTGAAAACGGCTGTGTTGCTGGCCGGTAGCCTGAAGATGGGTGCCATTGTGGCCGGTGCGCCCGCCAGCGATGCTCAACATCTTTACGACTTCGGTATCCATATCGGTATCGCTTTCCAAATCAAGGACGACTTGCTCGATGTTTGGGGCAACCCCGCCATTTTTGGCAAAGCTATCGGAGGTGATATCATGTGCAACAAGAAGACCTTCCTGCTGATTCATGCGCTGAAGTATGCCGATGAGGACCAACGCCGCGAGTTGCTGCGTTACATGTCTTCCGATGATATCGACCGCAGCGAAAAAGTTCAAGCCGTTACCGAGTTATATGAATCGGTGGGTGTCAGAAAGGTTTGCGAAGACTTGATGCAAAATCACGAGAATATGGCTATGGCTGCTCTGGATGCGCTGGCCGTAGACCGCGAAAGAACGAAATACTTGAGGCAACTTGCCGAAAGTATGATGAAACGCCAAATGTAAGCTATGCCCTACCGTCGATTGCCAAATACTGATAAGGCCCGTATGCTTTCCTTGTCGAAGGCCGTAGATCAAGGTAATGCCTTGGGTTATTTCGATATGCCTTATCCTTATTCTCTTCATGCGCAGGCTGCAGTATTGCTGCAGCAGATGGAGCAGGCAAGTGCGGAATATCAGGTGGCTTACGAACAGCAGGTGTCTTTTGCCAAAGACTACCAGAAAAAGATGCGTATGGCCAAGCTCTATGTGTCGCATTATATTCAAGTGTTGCTCTTGTCGATGATACGTGGCGAGATTAAGGAGGATGTACGTGAGCTCTATCACTTGCCCGAAAATGGATATGCTGTCCCCGAGATAACGACCGAAGCGGCTTTGATAGAGTGGGGCGAGCATATTATAGAAGGTGAAAAGAAGCGATGTGAAAAAGGCGCTTCACCTATATATAATCCATCCATAGCCAAAGTGCAGGTGTATTACGATATCTTTGTCGAGGCCCGATATTCGAAGAATATTCTGCAGGCGAATACCAAACGCGCCATGCAACGTTTGGACGAGTTGCACGAGAGTGTCGATGCACTGGTGTTGGAAATATGGAATGCGGTGGAAGACCATTACAAAGACCTGCCTCTGGCAGAACGCATGGAGGCCTGCCAGCGTTTTGGCATCAATTATTACTATCGCAAAGGCGAAAAAAAGACCGGCGATGATTGATACACACACGCATTTGTACTTGCCTGAGTTTCGGGATGATATAGACGAGGTGGTGGCCCGCGCCCGTGGCGCGGGCCTACTTCGTTGCTGGCTGCCGGCCATTGACGCTTCCAGTTTGCCCGCCATGCATGACTTGGACTGTCGCTATCCCGGCTACTTCCGGCTTTTTGCCGGTCTGCATCCCACCGAGATACAGGACGATTTCCGACAACAACTCGAAACCATCCATCAGGCACTGTTGGGCGGCACTTATACGGGCATCGGCGAAATCGGTATGGACCTTTATTGGGACAAATCACGCCAAGCGCTGCAGGAAGAAGTGTTGCGCACCCAGCTCGATTGGGCCGTCGAAATGGACTTGCCCGTGTTGCTCCATGTGCGCGATGCCTTCGACCAGACGCTGGATATTGTCCGTCCTTACTACGGTCGAGGCCTTCGAGGCGTGTTCCATTGTTTCTCGGGCAGTCTCGAACAGGCCCGCGAATTGGTCGGTCAGGGTTTTTATTTGGGTGTCGGCGGCAGTATCACCTATAAGAATTCGCCCTTGCGCAGCTTTTTGGCCCAGCTTCCGCTGGAACATATCGTGCTGGAAACCGACTCGCCCTATTTGGCGACGGTACCCTATCGAGGCAAGCGTAATGAGTCGTCATATGTGCTTCGAGTGGTGGATACTTTA
The DNA here is from genome assembly GCA_964423935.1 of uncultured Bacteroidales bacterium. GTDB lineage: Bacteria > Bacteroidota > Bacteroidia > Bacteroidales > UBA1402 > UBA1757. The sequence goes on from CAYRHC010000043.1 coordinate 1,862, forward strand.
GCAGATATTTACAAATGTGAGGCCGATTTTATCGCCAAACAGACAACAGAAAACGCAATTTGTCTTGAAAATCGGAAAAAACCTTAATAAATGGCTTTGCGAGTCGCAAATTTTTCATAACTTGCGCGGAATTTTAAGGAGAGATGCTCGAGTGGCTGAAGAGGCACGCCTGGAAAGCGTGTAAACGGTGTGGAATCGTTTCGCGGGTTCGAATCCCGCTTTCTCCGCTAGAAAACCTTGAATGGAATTTTTTATTTTAATCATTTAAAACAATAATCAAAAATGAAGAAGTTTATTGCTCTGTTTTCACTGTTGAGCATCCTGACTTTCGGAATGTATGCTCAAGAACCTGTCACTGCAGCAGAAGAACAAACGACCGACACCTTGGTTACCGATTCTGTTGCCGCTCCTGCAGCAGATGTAGTTGAAGCCGCTGCCGAGGAAACTCCTCTGGGTGGTATTTACAAAGCCTTGAAGATTAAGTTTATCGAAGGTGATGCAGGCTTCATGAGTACTATCGCTTTGGCCCTCGTGCTTGGTTTGGCTTTCTGTATCGAACGTATCCTTTACTTGAGCCTGTGCTCGGTAGACACCAAGGCTCTGTTGGAAAAAGTTGAAAAGGCTCTTCTGGAAGACAAGGATGTCAACAAGGCTATGGATATCTGCAAGAACACCCGCGGCCCCGTTGCTTCTATTTTCTATCAGGGTATCAGCCGTATCGACCAAGGCGTTGACGTTGCTGAAAAGTCCATCATCTCTTACGGTGGTGTGCAGACCGGTTTGATGGAGCGTAACTTCCCCTGGATTTCACTGTTCATCTCTCTGGCTCCTTCTTTGGGTTTCTTGGGTACTGTAATCGGTATGATCCAGGCCTTCGATAAAATCCAGCAAGTTGGTGATATCAGCCCTACGGTTGTTGCCGGCGGTATGAAGGTTGCCTTGATTACCACTGTGTTCGGTCTTATCGTAGCTATGGTTCTGCAAGTGTTCTTCAACTACATCTTGTCTAAGGTTGACGCCATCACCGGTGAAATGGAAGACGCTTCTATCTCTTTGCTTGATATTTTCGCTAAAATGGATATTGCCCAGGAAGGCAAGTAATTAAAAATACAACTATGTCTAAATTCGTGAACATCCTTCCTAAGCTTACGCTTTGGATTCTGATGCCGATTTCAGTTGTAGCTACTGCCATGGTCCTTTTGGGAGGCAGCGTGGATCCGACCGCAGAATACTTGGAACCGGTTTATACCGACGTTCTTTTGTATTGGATGGTTATTTCACTTGCCATCGCCGTTATTGTTACCTTGGGCATCGCTTTGGTGCAACTGATTAAGGGCATGATAAAGAAGCCGGGTGCTGCGCTCAAGTCGCTGATTGCCCCCGTGCTTGTATTGGCTGTATTGCTGGTGGGCTACTTCGGCATGAACGATGTCTATTATATGACCGCCGAAGAAATGCCTACTTTTGACGGTGTCATTACCTTGGGAATGAATCAGCTGACCAACATGTGTCTGTTGGGTGCCTTCGTCCTGCTGGCAGTGGCTATCCTGATGATTGTTTTCTCTGGCTTGTTTAAGCCGAAAGCTAAGAAGAATTAATAATGGCTAGCAAGAAATTACCACAACCGAACACTAGTTCTACAGCGGACATTGCGTTTTTGCTGTTGATCTTCTTCTTGCTGACTACTACGATGGATACCGATACGGGTATTACCCGCCGTCTTCCGCCGCCAGTAGACTCCGATGTGGAGCAGAAAGTAGAAGAGCGCAACACGCTGGTTGTATTGGTAAGCTACGACAACCGTATCATGTGCGAAGGGGAGGAAATCCAACTGAGCGAACTCAAGGACATTGCCAAGGAGTTTATCGAGAACCCCAACAACAGTCCCCGTTTGCCCAAAAAAGTACCTGTTACGATTGAATTCTTGGGTGATTGCGAGATTACCAAACCTCACGTTATCTCACTCCAGAACGACCGTGCAACCAAATACTGGCGCTATATGGACGTGCAGAACGAGTTGATTGCCGCTTACAACGAGTTGCGTGACGAATTGGCGTTGCGCGAGTTCGGCAAGCACTATGATGATCTTGACGAGCCTCGGCAGAAAGCTGTTGCTGCGTACTATCCTCAGAAGATTTCTGAAGCCGAACCTAAGACTTATTAATATTTGCTATGGGTAAATTTAAGAAAAGTTCCAAAGCTGAAGTCGGCGATCTTAACATGTCGTCGATGTCAGATATCGTTTTCATGTTCTTGTTCTTCTTTATGTCTGTAACGACTATGAAGGAAGTGGACTTGAAGGTGGAAGTGAAGGTTCCTCAGGCTACAGAGCTTACCAAACTGGAAAAGAAGTCTTTGGTTACGTATATATACATAGGTAAACCAAACCGTCAGAACCGTGCGCGTATGGGTTCGGAAACCCGTATTCAGCTGAACGACAGATTTGCCGAAGTGGACGAAATTCAAGACTACATTGCTCAGGAAAAGGGGAGTATGAAGGAAGAGGACCAGCCCTATATGACTGTTTCCTTGAAAATCGACAGCGAGACCTCTATGGGTATCGTCAACGACGTGAAACAAGCACTCCGTAAGGCTTATGCGTTGAAGATAAATTATTCGGCCACCCGCCGCGATAATTCCCAAATGCGCTAAGCTTGCTATATGAATACATGAAATCGTGATAGTCTTATGGCTATCACGATTTTTGTACGTTTCTAAGTATGGTTTCGGTAGAGAATATTGTGGTTGAATTCGGGGGATGCTGTCTTTTGGACGGAATCTCCTTTGTCGTTAACAAGCGCGACCGTATAGCCCTTACAGGCCGCAACGGTGCGGGCAAGTCTACCTTGCTTAAAATTATCGCCGGCCTACAAATGCCGACCTCTGGGCAAGTCTCTGTGCCTAAGGAATTTACCATAGGATATCTGCCACAGGTGTTGCACACGGTAGATACTTGCAGCTTGCAGGAAGAAACAGCCAAGGCTTTCGACCATATCTTTGCCTTGCAGGCCGAGACAGAAGCCTTGCAAAACCAGATAGCCGAACGTACCGACTACGAGTCGGAGTCTTACCAACAATTGATAGAACGACTGAATCACAATAACGACCTGCTTGTCATGTCGGGCGTGTACCAGTATCAGTCGGAAATAGAAAAGACCTTGCTGGGTCTGGGCTTCAAGCGCGAAGATTTCGATCGTCCCACCAGTGAGTTCAGCGGTGGTTGGCGTATGCGCATCGAATTGGCCAAAGTGCTTTTGCGCCGTCCCGACCTTATCCTGCTCGACGAGCCTACCAACCACTTGGACATCGAGTCGATACAGTGGCTGGAGACTTTCCTGCTGCAGCAGTCTAAAGCGGTGTTGCTGGTGTCGCACGACCGAGCCTTCCTTGACAATGTTACTACGCGCACCATCGAGATTTCGCTGGGTAAGATCTACGATTACAAAGTGCCGTATACGCAGTTTCTTGAATTGCGCAAAGAACGCCGCGAGCAACAGCTCAGGAGTTACGAAAACCAGCAGAAGATGATACAGGACACGGAAGCCTTTATCGAGCGTTTCCGATACAAGGCCACCAAGGCCGTGCAGGTGCAGTCGCGTATCAAACAACTGGAGAAGATAGACCGCATCGAGGTGGACGAAATCGACAACGAGGCTATGAACCTGCGTTTTCCACCGGCACCCCATTCAGGAGCATATCCGCTTATCATCGAAGACTTGCGCAAAGCCTATGGCGAACATACCGTCATTCAGCATGTCAACATGGTGATTGAGCGTTCGCAGAAGGTGGCTTTCGTGGGTCGCAACGGCGAAGGCAAGTCAACTTTGGTCAAGTGTATCTTGGGCGAAATTCCCTACGAAGGGAAATTGCAGTTGGGTCATTTGGTAAAGATTGCCTACTTTGCGCAGAACCAGCCTTTGTTACTGGATGAGAATTTGACCGTCTTCGAGACCATCGACCGGGTGGCAGTGGGAGATATCCGCACAAAAATCCGTGACATTCTGGGTGCCTTTATGTTCGGCGGCGAGAGTATCGACAAAAAGGTGAAGGTGTTGTCGGGAGGTGAACGCAGCCGTCTGGCCATGATACGCCTACTGCTCAGTCCGGCCAATCTGCTCATCCTCGACGAGCCGACCAACCATTTGGATATCAGGTCGAAAGATGTGCTTAAACAGGCTATCAAGGACTTTGACGGTACGGTGATAGTGGTGTCGCACGACCGTGATTTTCTCGATGGTCTGGTAGACAAGGTCTATGAGTTTGCCGATACCAAGGTAACAGAACATCTAGGTGGTATCGCCGACTTTTTGCAGAAAAAGAAAATGGACACTCTGCGGGAAATAGAGCGTCGTAAGGTGTCATCCACGGTGGTTCAAGATTCGTCTCCCGCCAAGCCGCAGACGCAAGCTCAACCCAAGACGCCCGTCCAAACGGGCAAACAACAATACGAGGCTCGCAAGGAAGATGCCAAGCGTCTTCGGAAACTACAGCAGCAACTCTCTCAATGTGAAAAAGACGTGCAGCTGTGTGAAGAGGCTTTGGCCGCAACCGCCGAGCAGCTTTCTACGCCTCAGGGCGCTGCGGATGTCTCGCTGCACAATCAGTATGCCCGGCAGCAGAAGGCGCTCGAAGTGGCTATGAGCTATTGGGAAGCCGCCTACGGCGAGGTGGAGGCCTTTACGGCTAATAAAGATTGATTCTAAGACAACAAACATAGCATTTATAGTATGAAACGTTTTGCAATGATTGTCATGATGGTCCTTGTGTTGGCATCATGCAATGAAAAAATGGCACCCGTTATGGTGGATGGATTACAATTCAGTTATTTGGACGAGAACATCGATCCGAAACAAGATTTTTATCAGTATGCCAATGGTGGCTGGATGGCCAACAACCCTCTGCCTGCCGCTTATGCCCGTTATGGCAGTTTCGACATGCTGGCTGCCAAAGTACAGGAACAATTGAAGGACTTGGTAGACTCCCTCTCGTTGCAGCAATGCGCAGTAGGCACTGCCGAACAGAAGATAGCCGACCTCTACCGTCTGAGTATGGACAGCGTCCGTCTGAACAAGGAAGGCAATGCGCCCATCCAAGACGAACTGAACAGCATCAAGGCCTTGAACGGCAAGACTCAGGTAATCGAAACAATGGCCCGTCTGAACCGCGAAGGCATTTGGCCCTTCTTCGCCCTTTACGTGTCGGCCGATGACATGAATTCTTCGATGAATATGCTGCACAGTTATCAGGCTGGTATCGGCATGAGCGACCGCGACTATTATCTGAAGACCGATGCCCGCAGCAAACAGCTTAGGGAAAAATACCAGCAGTTCGTTGCCAAAATGTTCGTTTTGGCCGGTTATAGCCAGAAGGCCGCCAAGCAGGCCGCTGCCGATGTGATGTCTATCGAAAAGCCTTTGGCTCAAGCTCAGTACAGCCGTGTCGACCTGCGCGACCCCTACAAGAACTATCACAAAGTTTCTCTGGCCGAGTTGAAACAGCACGTTCCCAACTTCGACTGGGATTTGTATTTCAAGGCTTTAGACCTGAACGTCACCGAGTTGAACTTGGCTCAAGAGAGCTTTATGAAAGAGATGGCCAAGGTCTTTGAAAACAGCAGTCTGTCGGCCGTCAAGAATTATTTGGCATGGAATGTCATCAATAATGCCGCCGGTGTTTTGAGCGATGATTTCCAGCAGACCAACTTCGATTTCTATGGCAAGACTCTTTCGGGTCGTCAAGAACAGCAGCCTCGTTGGAAACGCAGCGTCAGTATGCTCGACGGTACGGTGGGTCACGCACTGGGTCAGGCTTACGTGAACAAGTATTTCCCCGCCGCAGCCAAAGAAAGAATGGTGGAACTGGTGGCCAATCTGCAGAAGAGTCTGGGTCAGCGCATCGACCGTCTCGATTGGATGAGTGCTGAAACCAAGCAAAAAGCTCAGGAAAAGCTCGCCTGTTTCCATGTGAAGATTGCCTATCCCGACCAGTGGAAAGATTATAGTGCTTTGCAGATAGACCCGGCCAAGTCGCTGCTCGACAATATGTATGCCGTGGCCCGCTTCTCCTTCGATGAGGATATGGCCAAATTGGGCAAGCCCGTCGACCGTGACGAATGGCTGATGACACCCCAGACGGTGAACGCCTACTACAATCCCACTACCAACGAAATTTGTTTCCCCGCCGGTATTCTGCAACCGCCTTTCTTCTTCCAGGAAGGTGATGATGCCGTCAACTACGGAGCTATCGGTGTGGTTATCGGTCACGAAATGACCCACGGCTTCGATGACCAGGGTTGCCAGTACGACAAGGACGGCAATCTGTCCAACTGGTGGACCGAGAGCGATGCCGAGCAGTTCGCTGCCCGCACCAAGGTGCTCGAAGAGTATTTCAACCATATCGAAGTGGCTCCCGGTGTTTATGCCAACGGCGCTTTCACGCTGGGTGAGAATATTGCCGATCACGGTGGTCTGCAAGTGTCGTTCAACGCCTTCAAGCAAACCCTCCAAGGCCGCAAGAATATTGCCGTTGACGGTGTTCCCGCCGACCAGCGTTTCTTTATCGCCTATGCACACGTTTGGGCCAACAACATCCGTCCGAAAGAAATTCTGCGTCGCACTGCCGAAGACCCGCACTCGCTGGGCCGCTGGCGCGTAAACGGTACTCTGCCTCATGTGTCGGCCTTTATCGATGCCTTTGGCATCCAGCCGGGCGATTCGATGTATCTGTCTGAAGAAGAACGCGTTTCCATTTGGTAACATGGCACTTATCGACGAGGTTAAAAGTATCTCCATCAAAGATTACAGCTACGATTTACCGGAAACCCGCATAGCGAAGTTTCCGGTAAATCCTCGCGATACGTCCAAACTGCTGCTCTACCGCGATGGCCGGATAAGCAGTGACATCTTCCGCAATCTGCCCGACTATCTTCCCGAGCATTCGCTTCTGATTTATAACAATACCAGGGTAATACGTGCGCGTTTGTTCTTCCATAAGGAGACGGGAGCGCAGATAGAAATTTTCTGTCTGGAACCACTGACCCCGGCCGACTATGCACAGAATTTCCAGGCGCAAGGCCCATGCGAATGGCTTTGTCTGGTGGGCAATCTCAAGAAATGGAAGGGTGGTAGCTTGAGCCGTAGTCTTGTAGTGGAGGGCAAAGAAGTGCTCTTCTCGGCCGAATGTCTGGGCCAGCACGACAAGGCACAACGCATCCGTTTCTCGTGGACGCCGGCTCAAGTGGCTTTCGGCGATTTGCTGGAAGCGGCCGGACAGATACCTATTCCTCCTTACCTCAACCGCGAAAGCCAGCAGAGCGATGAACAATCGTACCAGACGGTGTATTCGCGCATCGAGGGTTCGGTGGCAGCTCCGACGGCCGGCCTGCACTTTACGCCCGAAGTGTTGCAAAACATCGACAACCGGCATATCGGTCGCCGCGAAGTGACGCTACATGTGAGTGCCTCTACCTTTCAGCCTGTCAAATCGGAACAGATGGACGGACATCCTATGCATCTGGAATTTATCTCGGTAGAAGCTGCTCTTATTCAGGAACTTGTCAACTGCGAAGAAAGGGTGACTGCGGTTGGGACTACCTCTGTTCGCACACTGGAAAGCCTCTACTGGTTTGGTGTGCATTGTTTGGAACAGCCAGAAGCTCACGAGGCTTGGACGCTCGACCAATGGTATCCCTATCAGCCGCACAAAGATTACAGTACCCCCGAGGCACTGCGTGCGCTGCTGGCCCATTTGAAGGCCAATGGCGAAGATGTCTTTACGGCTGCCACCCGTTTGCTCATCGCACCCGGTTATCGCTTTAAAGTGGTCAGTGATATCATCACCAATTTCCATCAGCCGCAGAGTACTTTGCTACTTTTGGTGGCAGCTTATGTGGGACAAGACTGGCGTAAGATTTACGACTATGCGCTGGCCAACGATTTTCGTTTCTTGAGCTATGGCGACAGTTCGCTCTTGCAATGCCGTCAGTCGCAAGTTTCGCAATCCGGCCCGGTTCAAGGCAATAAATAGCATCGAACTTCGTTTAGTTCTTATATGACAGCCGCTT
>CAYRHC010000044.1:0-1705 GCA_964423935.1 uncultured Bacteroidales bacterium
TGGACACGACTCGCTTTACTGTGCTGCACCGCACTTTGGTGAATCGTGGCGTACTGAACCGCTATGCGCTGTCGTATATCGACAATCACCGTGCCGACTTGAAGGCGGAATGTCCCACGACTGACGATTTCATCGACAAATTCGAAGTGACTGACAGTATGGTTGACGAAATGGTGTCGATGGCCCGCTCTGAGCAAGTCCCCATTGCCGAAGACGACCTGCTTGCCGACCGGACGGTGCTGAAACTGCAGACCAAGGCCTATATGGCCCGCGATTTGTATCAGACCGCCGCCTACTACAAAGTGATGTATCCCGAAAACGAGGCTTTGCAAAAGGCTTTGGAAATACTCAAGAGCCCTCAGGCTCGCCGGCAATACGGACTGCAATAATGAAAATCGCCGACATTGAATTCCCCGAGCGCGCGGTGTTTCTGGCACCGATGGAGGACGTTACCGACCCGGCCTTCCGCCTGATGTGTAAACGTTTCGGTGCTGATATGGTGTATACCGAGTTCGTGTCGTCCGATGCACTGGTTCGCAATGTCAACAGCACGCTGCGCAAGTTGCAGGTGAGCGACCAAGAACGTCCGGTAGCTATACAGATTTACGGAAAAGACCCTGCCACCATGGCCGAAGCCGCCCGCATGTGCGAGCAGGCCAAGCCCGATCTCATCGATATCAACTTTGGTTGCCCTGTCAAGAAAGTTGCCGGTAAGGGAGCCGGAGCCGGCCTGCTTAGAGATTTGCCACGCATGATGGAAATAACACGGGCGGTGGTGCGGTCCGTGCAGCTGCCCGTGACGGTGAAGACTCGGCTTGGCTGGGATATGGAGCATCGCAATATCGTCGAAATAGCCGAGGCTCTGCAGGACGAGGGTATTTCCGCCTTGACCATCCATGGACGCACGCGTTCCCAGATGTACACGGGCGAGGCCGACTGGAGCCTGATAGCCGAAGTAAAGAACAATCCTCGTATGCATATCCCCATTATCGGCAACGGAGACATCACATCGGCCGAAATATGCCGTCAGCGCTTTGAGGAAACCGGTGTGGATGCCGTGATGATAGGACGCGCCAGCTTTGGTCGTCCTTGGATATTCAAGGAGGTAAGACATTATCTTGATACGGGCGAAACTTGGCAGGCTACCGACCGCTGGAAACTGGACGTTCTCAAGCAACAGGTGCTGCGCGGGGTGGAAATGGCCAATTCGGAAAAAGGAGGCATCCTGCACATACGTCGGCATTTGGCTGCTACGCCTCTGTTCAAGGGTATCCCTAATTTTCGGGAAACGCGCATTGCTATGCTCCGCGCCGAAACTCTCGAGGAGCTCTTTGCCATTATGGACAATATTTTTCAAGCATAAAGATGAAAAGATTCTTCATAGCCTGTCTGCTCGCTTGGTGTATGGCTTTGCCCTTATTGGCCAAGAAGGATAAGCAGGTTTTCCCGGACGGCACTGTCATAGCCCCTTGGTTTCTACAGACGAAAGTGCCGGCCTTGTCCGAACTCGGTCCTGTGTACAATATCGCCAAGTATGGAGCCGAAAGCGGCATCGAAAAAGTGCAGACAGCTTTGATACAGAACGTCATCGACCGTGCTGCCCAAACGGGAGGTGTGGTGTACATCCCCGAGGGTATCTATAAGAGCGGTGCGCTTTATTTCAAACAGGGCACTCACTTGTATCTGGCCAAGGGCGCTGTCCTTT
>CAYRHC010000044.1:1715-4742 GCA_964423935.1 uncultured Bacteroidales bacterium
GGGAAGTGAGAGCATTTTCGATTTTCCGCTGACCACCACACGCATAGAAGGGGAAGTGTGCAAGTATTTTCCGGCCCTAATCAATGTGATTGGTCTGGATGGCTTCACTCTTAGCGGCGAGGGTACGATAGACGGTAATGGCAGTGACTATTGGAAGGCTTTCCGGCTGCGCCGCCAGTGGAATCCTCAGTGTACCAACAAAGACGAAATGCGTCCGCGCTTGGTTCATGTGGCGTATTCCAAGAATGTGCAGCTATCGGGCGTTAGCCTGCAGAATTCACCCTTTTGGACTTGCCACTGCTATAAAAGTGAATACTTGCAATTGCTGAATCTGCGCATTTTCTCACCCCTTGAACCCATACGCTCGGCCAGTGCTGACGGTATCGATTTGGATGTCTGTCAGAACGTGCTGGTGAAAGAATGCCGCATTACCGTCAATGATGACGCCATTTGCCTAAAGGGAGGTAAAGGCCCCTATGCAGACCAAGACACCACCAATGGCCCTTGTCAGAATGTATTGGTAGAAGACTGTCATTTCGACAACACAACAGGCAGTGCGCTCACATGTGGCAGCGAGGCCATACATGTGCGCAACGTGTTGATGCGCCGTTGCCGTCTTGATGGTGCCCAGGCCTTGTTACAACTGAAGATGCGACCCGATACGCCCCAGTTGTACGAATTTATTTGCATAGAAGATGTGAACGGCCATTGTCAACGCCTTTTCACCGCTGCGGCCTGGAAGCAGTTCTTCGATTTGAAGTCACGTCCCGATATTCCCAAAACTTACTGCCGGCATATCAGCTTGCAGAAACTCGACATCCGTTGCGACAAGTTTATCAACCTCAAGCGTAACGAGGAACAGTACGAACTCGAGGATATCCTTTTCAAAGACATCAAAGTGCAGGCCGAGGATGTCGATCTTCGCCGTGATGCCTTCCAAAGTGTGACTTTTGAAAATGTTCAGACCAAGAAGCTGTAAATAATAACAACAGAATGAAAGCGCTTGAAATCATGTCGCCGGTGGGTTCTTATGAGTCGCTGCAGGCCGCTTTCCAGGCCGGAACCGATTCGGTGTACTTCGGTGTGGAATCCTTGAATATGCGTTCGCACTCATCGGCCAACTTCACGATAGACGACCTTAAGCAGATAGCCAGGCTTTGCCACGAACACAATGTGAAGTGCTATTTGACGGTAAATACGGTACTTTACGATGAAGATTTGCCCACCATGCGCCGCATTGTCAATGCCGCCGTGGAAGCGAAAATCTCGGCTATCATCGCCTGTGACGTAGCTGCCATGCAGTATGCCAGGTCGGTGGGTATGGAAGTGCATCTGTCTACCCAGCTGAATATCTCCAACGTGGAGGCGTTGAAATTCTATGCCCGCTTTGCCGACGTGGTGGTGCTGGCACGAGAACTGAACCTGACCCAGGTGGCGGAAATCTCGCGTCAGATAGAATTGCAGGATATCCGTGGTCCCAAAGGAGAGCTGGTACGTATCGAGATGTTTTGTCACGGGGCGCTTTGTGTGTCTATCTCTGGCAAATGCTATATGAGCCTGCACGAGATGAACGCTTCGGCCAATCGTGGTGCTTGTATGCAGGTGTGCCGTCGCGCCTACAGCGTGAAAGACCTCGAAAGCGATATTGAGCTGACTGTAGACAACAAGTACATCCTATCGCCCAAAGACTTGAAAACCATTCATTTCATCAACAAGATGATAGATGCCGGCGTGCAGGTGTTCAAAATCGAAGGCCGAGCCCGTGGTCCCGAATACGTTTATACGGTGGCCAAGGCTTACCGGGAAGCCATTGAGGCTTATGCCAATGGCGAGTTTTCGCCGGAAAACGACCAGGCTATCACGGCCAAAATCGCTGCTTGGGACGAACGGCTGAAAAGAGTGTTCAACAGGGGTTTCTGGAACGGCTATTATTTGGGCCAGCGTCTGGGCGAATGGTCGCATCGCTATGGTTCGTCGGCCACGACCCGCAAGGTCCGCATCGGCCGTGGCACCAATTATTTCTCGCGTTTGGGCATAGCCGAATTCCAAATAGAAAGCTTCGGGCTGAAACCGGGTGACGAAATATTGGTAACCGGGCCAACAACGGGTGTCATCGAGGCCGTAGTCGCTGAAATCCGCGTGGACGGACAGGCGGTAGACGAAGCACACAAGGGCGACCGTATTTCCATCCCGTTGGGCCAAAAAGTAAGGGCCTCGGACACACTGTATAAAATTGTCCCGGCTGAGGCTGAATAATAGAGTTTTTTACTAACTTCGCGCGAAAATTCCCCAATAGAAATTTTATATGACAAGTACTGTTATCATTACGTCAATTCTGAACCTTGTTGCGGGTGTCGGAGTGTTCCTGCTTGCATGCCAGATGCTGAGTAACAGCCTGGAATCGGCGGGTTCGAACAAACTGAAATCGATGTTCTCCAAAGCCTCGCACAGCAGATGGTTGGGCGTAGGTATCGGCACGGTCGGTACGGCCGTCATTCAAAGTTCAAGCGCCGTCACGGTGATGGTGATAGGTTTCGTGAACGCCGGCATACTCGACTTGACGCAGGCAGCCACTGTCATTTACGGTGCCAATATCGGTACCACGGTTACGGCGCAGATTGTTGCTCTGGGTATGACGGGTGACAGTGCCGTTTCAACATCCTTGATACTATCCACGCTGGTCGGCATCGGTACCTTCGTCACGCTTTTTGCTAGAAAAGATTCCATCAAGAAGGCGGGTGATGTGATGACCGGTTTCGGTATGCTCTTTGTGGGTCTGGCCATTATGAGCGGGGCCATGGAAGAGTTTGCGCAGCTCGATTCTGTAAAGTACTTCCTGGCTCAGTTCCAAAATCCTGTTATCCTGGTGCTGCTCGGTGCGCTTATTACGGCCATTATCCAAAGTTCATCGGTGATGACATCCATCGTGCTAACCATGGTGGTGACAGGGCTTATCAATATTGAACAAGGTTTCTTCCTGTCGATGGGTGCCAACGTGGGTACCTGTGTTTCAGCGCTGATGGCCAG
>CAYRHC010000044.1:4752-9786 GCA_964423935.1 uncultured Bacteroidales bacterium
TGATTCATTTGTTCTTCAATATCAGCGGTAATATCGTTTTCTTGAGCCTTGGTTTGTTGCTCCCGGCAGTGACGGGCGGCGCTGTGACTTATGGAACCATATTCGAGGCCCTGTTCCCCGGCGTTCCGCAAATACAGTTGGCTATGTTCCACACGTTCTTCAATGTGCTGACGGTGCTGATTATTATGCCTCTGACCGACTATTTGGTGCGCTTTGTCACCCTTATTTTGCCCGACAAACCGGGAACGGCCGACAAGGATGCCCTGCGCCTTATGTACATCGACGACAATATGCTCTCTACGCCTCCTGTGGCTGTTGAACAGACCAAATTCGAAATTATCAACATGGCGGCAATTGCCAACGAGAACTTCAACCGCGCCTTGGATATCATCTGTAAACTCGATTTCAGTCAGGAAGAAAAGTTCCGCCACAATGAGCGCCAGCTGAACTATACCAACAAGAAACTGGTGGAATTTGTCGTTCGTCTGTCCGAACATCCGCTGTCGGAAGATGACCACGTTTATCTGGCTTCGACTTACCGTACCATCCGCGACTTGGAACGTATCGGTGACTATGCCGAGAACATTGTGGAATATGCCGAGATGATGCGCGAATCCAACACCAAGTTCTCTGATATGGCTATCGACGAGGTGGAGAAGATACGGCAGCTTATCAACCAGCTCTACGAGAAGGTGATGTTGACCTACCGCACGCGCGATTTGGAACTTTTGGGTGAGGTGAATGCCTTGGAAGACCGTATCGATGAACTTACAGATGCAATGGAAGACAACCATATCAAGCGTTTGGGCATGGGTATCTGCGGTGCCGATGCCGGTGCACAGTATCTGTCGCTCTCATCGAACGCCGAGCGTATCGCCGACCACTTCGTAAACGTTGCCAAGACGGTAAAAACCTTGAAACATTAATAGACAAGACCTATCATTATGGAGTACGATTTTCGGTCCATTGAGCAGAAATGGCAAGCTGAATGGATAAAACGTGGCACCTATCACGTTAAGGAAGACAAGACCAAACCCAAATATTATGTGCTCGACATGTTCCCTTATCCTTCGGGAGCCGGTTTGCATGTGGGACATCCGCTGGGATATATAGCTTCGGATATTTTCTCCCGTTTCAAACGTCTGCAAGGATATAACGTGCTGCACCCCATGGGCTACGACTCTTATGGTCTGCCTGCCGAACAGTATGCTATCCAGACGGGTCAGCATCCGGCCGTAACTACCGCCAAGAATATTGCCCGCTACCGTGAACAGCTGGACAAAATCGGCTTCTGCTACGACTGGGACCGCGAAGTGCGGACCTGCGACCCCGCCTACTACAAGTGGACGCAATGGGCTTTTATCCAGATGTTCAACCACTATTACGACAATGTGGCCGGCAAGGCTCGTCCTATCAGCGAGTTGGTGGAGCATTTCAGCAAGCAGGGTAGCGAAGGCCTTGATGTCGCCTGTAGTGAAGAGCTCGTGTTTGGTGCCGCAGAATGGAATGCCTATTCCGACAAGGAGCAGCAGCGTGTGCTGATGAACTACCGCATTGCCTATCTTGGTGATACGATGGTGAACTGGTGTCCCAAGTTGGGAACCGTGCTGGCCAACGACGAAGTGAGCGAAGGTCTGTCTATACGTGGCGGCTATCCTGTAGAACAGAAAGTGATGCGTCAATGGTGCCTGCGTGTATCGGCCTATGCCCAGCGTCTGTTGGACGGTCTGGAAAAGATAGACTGGTCCGATTCGCTCAAGGAAACCCAACGCAACTGGATAGGCCGCAGCGAAGGTTGTGAAGTGCAGTTCAAGGTGAAGGACAGCGACTTGGAATTCACCATTTTCACCACACGTGCCGACACAATGTTCGGTGTGACCTTTATGGTGCTCGCACCCGAGAGCGAGCTGGTAGATGCCTTGACCACACCTGCCCAGCGCGCCGAAGTGGACGCTTATCTGGATGCTGTCAAGAAGCGCACCGAGCGTGAACGCATCTCCGACCGGCGCGTAACGGGCGTATTCTCGGGAAGCTATGCCATCAATCCCTTGACGGGCGAGGCTGTGCCTGTCTGGATTAGCGATTATGTGCTGGCCGGGTATGGCACCGGTGCCATTATGGCTGTGCCGGCTCATGACAGCCGCGACTATGCATTTGCCAAGCATTTCAACCTGCCCATCATCCCGCTTATCGAGGGTTGCGATGTTTCTGAAGAAAGTTTCGATGCCAAGGACGGCATCATGATGAACTCCGGCTTTTTGAACGGCCTCACTGTCAAGCAGGCCATTGCCAAAGCCAAGGAATATGTGGCCGAACACAAGTTGGGCCGCGTTAAGGTGAACTATCGTCTGCGCGATGCCATTTTCTCGCGTCAGCGCTATTGGGGCGAGCCCTTCCCGGTTTACTACAAGGACGGTATGCCTTATATGCTCGACGAGAGTCGCTTGCCGCTGGAACTGCCCGAAGTGTCCGATTTCAAGCCCACGGCACAAGGCGAGCCTCCGCTAGGTCATGCCAAGAACTGGAAGACTCCCGAGGGATATCCGCTCGAACTGAACACTATGCCCGGCTTTGCCGGTTCATCGGCCTATTACCTGCGCTATATGGATCCTCATAACGATCAGGCTTTGGTATCTAAGGATGCCGATGAGTACTGGCGTCAAGTTGATTTGTATGTAGGCGGTACCGAGCATGCCACCGGCCACCTTATCTACAGCCGTTTCTGGAACAAGTTCCTCTTCGATTTGGGCTATGTCTGCGAGGACGAACCCTTCAAGAAACTGGTCAATCAGGGCATGATTCAAGGCCGTTCCAATTTCGTCTATCGTATCAAGGACACCAATACCTTTGTCAGCTTCGGTCAGAAGGATAAGTATGATGTAACGCCCATCCATGTGGATGTGAACATTGTCAGCAACGATATACTGGATGTGGATGCTTTCCGCGCCTGGAATCCCGAATATGCTACTGCTGAGTTCATCTTCGAAGAAGGTACCACCGACTATGTCTGCGGTTGGGCTGTGGAGAAAATGTCCAAATCGATGTTCAATGTAGTGAACCCCGACAACATCGTTGAAAAGTTCGGTGCCGACACCCTGCGTCTGTATGAGATGTTCTTGGGTCCGCTCGAAGCCTCCAAGCCTTGGGATACCAACGGTATTGACGGTGTACATCGCTTCTTGCGTCGTCTGTGGAATCAGTGCGCTCACGGTACCGGCTTTGAATTCAGCGATGAACCGGCCACCCGCGAAGAACTCAAGAGCCTGCATAAGCTTATCAAGAAACTCACCTGGGATATTGAACACTTCTCGTTCAACACCGCCGTGAGTGCCTTCATGATTTGTCTTAACGAGCTTGGCCGCTGCAACAAGCGTGAAATCATAGAGCCCTTCGTTGTGCTGCTGACGCCCTTCGCTCCGCATATCTGCGAGGAAATATGGCAAGCACTCGGTAAGGACGGCTCGGTATGCGATGCTCAATGGCCTGTCTGCAACGAGTCTTACTTGGTAGAAGACAAAGTGACCTACAGTATCTCGTTTAATGGCAAGACGCGTTTCGCACTTGAGTTCCCCGCCGATGCCGACAATGAAACCATTCAAGCTGCGGTGTTGGCCCACGAATCTTCTCAGCGCTGGATAGACGGCAAGCCCGTGCGCAAGGTTATCATTGTTCCCAAGAAGATTGTCAATATTGTTTTGTGACGCATTGCTATCTTGACTGCCGCCGTTGATATAGGCCTCCCGGCAAAGCAATCACCGCCTGGTTCATTTCCAGCAGCAACAAGATAGACAAAACATCCCCGATATGACGGGCGCAGGATTCGCCTCGGACCAGACAAAGGCCGAGCAGGTCCTGCGCTTCGTATTTTTTGCCTGCTTCCATCAACGACAGCAGGGCTGTTTCCTTTTCGCTCAGATTGGCAAAAAGCTGTGTCTGCAGGCTTTTGGGCTTGGATGCAGCGTCCCAGTTCAGTTCGCGCAGCAGGTCCTCGGCCGATTCTATCAGACAGGCAATCTGTTGTTTGATAAGTTTGTTGCAACCACGGCTGTTTTCGTCTATCGGGCGGCCGGGAAAGGCGAACACCTCGCGGTCGTAGTCGCGAGCCATGCGGGCCGTTATCAGCGAGCCTCCCTTCTCGGGCGATTCTATCACCACGCAGGCATCGCTTAGTCCGGCCACGATGCGGTTGCGCTGAACAAAATGACTCTTGAAGGCTTCGGTGCCGTGTGGAAACTCGCTCAACATACCGACGCCGGCTGCCAGTATTTCTCTCAAGACGGAACGGTGCGCCGCCGGGTAGACGCTGTCCTGGCCGTGGGCAACCACGGCCAGGGTGGGCAGTCCGTTCGCCAAGGCTGCACGATGAGCGCAGACATCGGCTCCGTAAGCCAGTCCGCTCACTATCAGTAGACCGGGACAGGCCCTTGCCAGCTCGGCTACAAGGTCTTCGCAGTAGCAGCGGCCCAGACTCGAGAGTTTGCGTGTCCCCACCACGGACAGAACTTTGCCCGGGTTAAGATTGACCGTTCCCCTTAGGTACATAAGCAGGGGCGCGTCCGGACAGGCTTTCAATCGGGGAGGGTAATCGGGATCGTCGCGGAAGAAAATGCTAAGATGCTCTTTTTCCACATAGGCCAGTTCTTGCTCGGCGCGTTGCAGGGCACGGCCGCTGCGCAACTCTTCCATTATGGCCGGTGGCAAGTTGGGCAATTCGCGCCAGCTGTCCGGTTGAAACAACAGGGAAATGTCTCCGTCAAGGATGTTGTAAAGTTCTTGGACTTGTCGATGTCCGATGTTGGGAAGCATACTGAGTGCTACCCGATAAAGATTTTTCATGGCAATAAAAAGAAAAAGGGTTCTATCCGACTTGCGGAAAATGTGTCTGCAATTGAAGGAGCAGTTCGGGACAATCTTTGGGCCGCCCATTTACCAGCGCTACGCAGATAACTTTGGCCAGCACGCAGATTTTGCCTGTAGCCGTATTGGTAATGCGTTGGTCGAAAATCCAGCGCAGGCCTTCTTTGCGGACATTAA
>CAYRHC010000045.1:0-9734 GCA_964423935.1 uncultured Bacteroidales bacterium
ACGGTACCTATACCGCTTTCGCTCCCGGTGATGCCATCTTTAAGGATTTGACCAACGACGGTATCATCGACGAAAAAGACCGCAAAGTTATCGGCGACCCCAATGCCGATTTCGCCGGTGCCCTTTCGACCGTATTCTCTTACAAGAACCTGAGCTTGTCTGCCACCTTCGGTTACACCTTGGGTAACGATGTCTACAACTACCAGCGCCGCGTACTGGAGTCCATGTCGACTTTGGAAAACCAGTCGACGGCTGTGCTGAACCGTTGGCGCAGCAGTGGTGACGTTACCGACATTCCTCGTGCCGTCTATGGCGACCCCATGGGCAACGCCCGTTTCTCCAGCCGTTGGGTGGAAGATGCTTCTTTCCTGCGCCTGAAGAATATCAGTCTCTCTTGGGATGTTCCTTTCAAGATTCCCTATATCAACGCTATGTCGCTTTGGGTATCGGCCAACAACCTGTGGACCTTCTCGTCTTATCTTGGTACCGATCCCGAGAACTCTGCCTCCAACAACGTGCTGTATCAGGGTATAGATACCGGCTTGCTGCACAGAGCGCATCATATCTTGTGGGTCTTAAAATCAACTTGTAACCCTTTAACCCGACTGCAATGAAACAATCTAAAATAGTATTGAGTATCATACTTCTGGCTTGCCTTGCCTTTACGTCCTGCCAGAATATGCTTTATGTGGAGTCTGACAGGTATTTGTATGCCGACAACAATAAGCTGGATTCTCCCAGCGACTCCGTTTATTCTTTGGCGGGTATCCTTACGAAGTGGCAGCTGCTGGGCGACCAGTATGTGCTGCTGGGCGAACTCCGTGGCGAATTGATGGATGTTACCGAAAACGCCGATCAGGACTTGATAGATTTGAGCAATCTGGATTATAGCAATCCCGACAACGAGTTTCTCGACCTGACGAACTATTATGCGGTGATCAATCACTGCAACTATCTGATTGCCAATATGGATACGACTATATTGGTGGCAGGTGAGACCCGTCTGAAAAGAGAGTATGTGGCTGCTACAGCCATCCGCGCCTGGACTTATATGCAACTGGCCTTCAACTTTAACGGTGCCTATTACTACGATGAGCCTATCTTGACGGTAGCTCAGTCTAAGGCCATTGCCAACGACCCGCAGTATTTCCTCGATCGCGAGGCCATCCTCAACGAATTGGAAGCCGACTTGCTGCCTTGGTACACGTATCCTATGCCCGAGTATATCGGTCTGGGTTCCAGCAAGGTGAGCGACCTTATACCTTCCGTTGCCTATATGTTGGGCGAAATCTATCTCTGGCAAAACCGCTATGCCGAAGCCGCCAATATGTACTTTTATGATATCAACGAGAAGGAACGCGTGGTTTCTTCTTCGTATAGGTCGTCGTACATCGAAGGTAATTTTAGCACCTCGGCGAGCTCGCTGATGTCGAATACGGTAACCTCTGACGGCAAGTATTACATGCAGAACTATTGGGGCAACCAATTCGGTGCACGTCCCGGTATTACACCCGAGATCTCTGCCGGCATACCGTATTATTCAACCAACACTTTCGGCAAGTTCAATGTTTCCAAGATGTACAAGTACTGCTACATCGACTATAAACTTGCTCCTTCGCAGTATGCTTACGAGTGGTTCAATTCTCAACCTTACTTGGACAAGACCAAGAATGCCACCACCGGTGTCTCCTCTAACATCGCCACCACCGGCGACTTGCGCGGTGTCCCCGGCAGCATAGCCTATACCACTACCAACTACGAGCAGATGGACAAGTCTGACATCACCACCACCGAAATGCAGCGTTACGAGCAGATTGCCATCTATCAGGCTCCTGTGGGTTCGCTGGTTGTGGCCTTGTATACCAACTACACCTTCTCGCCTTCGATTATCCTGCAACGCTCCACCCTGGCATACCTTCGCTATGCCGAAGCCTTGAACCGTATGGGCAAGCCTACCACGGCACTGGCGGTGGTTAACAATGGTCTGAAAGTGTCGACGCTGCGCGATTCGACCCTTATTGCCGCCAACGAAATGGACTCGATTTTCGCTGACCAGTTCAACAAGGAATTCTATGTAAGCAATGTGGGAACCCGTACCCGTGGCCAAGGACCCAGCACTTCTGTGGAATTTTTCTTTACCAAGGATGCTTCCGAACTGACGCTGCAAGACTCCATCTTGTATGTTGAACAGGTTTTGGTAGACGAATGCGGTCTTGAAACGGCTTTCAACGGCAACCGTTTCCACGACTTGCTGCGCTTTACGCAACACGAGGGTGCTCCCAACTATATTGCCACAGCATTGGCAGGCAAGTTCCCCGACAGGGCGAGCGAGTTCGCCGCAAAGGCTTTCAACGATTGGTTCATCCCTTATCCCAAGACTACGTCCGACGAGGAATAGGGTAGTTTGAATCTCTCAATTAATGGCGGAAACACGGCTCGTTCGAGCCGTGTTTCCGCTTTTCTTTTTGCTTTCTAAACAGCTTTTCCTTTTTTGAATAAAAATAGTGGCATTCTGATATTTTTTATTGAATTTTTAATGGCATTCATTGGGGAAAAATTTCTACATTTGCCCAAACTTGTTTTTAAAGAAACGGGTTTTTGAAAAGCTTGCAAAATATTAAGAAATTATTATAATATATTAAAAACCAAACTGATATGAACACTATTCAAGAGTTGACTGAGCAATTGCTGCGCGAAGGTGTCGAAAAGGGTAACCAGCAGGCTGCCGACATCATCGCCCAAGCCGAAGCTAAAAAAAACGACATCCTGGCCAATGCCCAAAAACAAGCCGATGAGCTGCTTGCCGCAGCCAAGAAGCAGGCCGAAGAACTGGACAAGAACACCAAGGCCGAACTGAAGCTTTTTGCCCGTCAGGCCGTGGAAGCCTTGAAGTCTGAAGTTATCAACCTGCTCAATGGTAAAGTGGTGGAAACCGCTATGGACAAGGCTCTCGACAAGGACCTGATGCCCAAGCTCCTGTTGACTTTCGTACAAAACTGGGCTGCCAAGGGCGAACTGGTTATCGAAACGGCCGATGCCGAAGCGCTTACGGCTTACTTCAAGCATGAAGCTGCCGACCTCTTGAAATCGGGCCTGCAAATCAAGCAGGTGAACGGCTTGGCTACCGACTTTACACTGGCCGCCGCCGACGGTTCATACAAGATTCAGTTGGGCAAACAGGATTTCGTTGAATATTTCAAGGAATTCTTGCGTCCGAAACTCGTTGAAATGCTCTTCTGATGAACAGTTACTATTATCTGGTAGCAGGTTTGCCCGACATCAGTCTGGAAGACAGCAAGCTGACACTTGGCTATATGGACTATATGTCGGAGTTGATGACTTCGTTGGCGAAAGCGGATGCCGGCTTGCTGGCCTATTTCCGTATGCCCTACGAAAATCGCAACCTGCTTTCCTGGCTGCGCGACAAGGAGGCCCCTTTCCACCCCTTGGGACAATTGACAGCCGAAGATTTTGAACAAATATGGGAGTCGCTCGACTACGAAGACCACAAGCTTCAGAGCGGTGTGCCTGCCTATTTTCCGGAGTTTCTCTGCGAATGGCGCGACCAGCAGATTCCGGCGGGTAGGGAAGAAGCCCGTCTGACGGCACTGTTCTACGAGCATACACAGCAAGCGTCCAACGGCTTTGTGCGCCAGTGGTTCGAGTTCCAGTGGAATCTGAACAACTTGCAGACGGCCCTTGCTTGCCGCAAATACGGTCTGGATTTGGAAAGCCAGATCGTGGGTGACAACGAGGTGGCGCACGCCCTACGCACTTCATCGGCCCGCGATTTCAACTTGGGAGGCCTGTTCCCGGCCGTCGAGGCGGTGCTGCGTTTGGCTGACGAAAGCGACCTGTTGCAGAAAGAAAAGAAAATCGACCGCATCCAATGGGATTTTCTGGATAATCTGTGTACGGGCTATTATTTTTCTATCGAAGTGCTGCTGGCCTACCTTATCAAGCTGCAGTCGCTGGAACGTTGGCTCAAACTCGATGCCAAGCAAGGCGAAGAAATCTTCCGTCATCTCATTGTGTCGATGAAGGAAAATGTACAGATACAATAGGATAATCAACAACAAAAAACAATATTATGTCAACAAAAGGAACAGTAAAAGGAATTATTTCCAACTTGGTGATTGTTACCGTTGACGGCCCTGTGAGTCAGAACGAAATCTGCTACATCCTGACGGCCCAGACCCGCTTGATGGCCGAAGTTATCAAGGTGGTGGGAGCCGATGCCTATGTGCAGGTGTTCGAGAGTACCCGCGGCCTGAAGGTGGGCAGCCAAGCTGAATTCAGCGGCCACATGCTGGAAGTGGAACTGGGCCCCGGCCTGCTTTCGCGCAACCTCGACGGTCTGGAAAACGACCTGGACAAGATGGAAGGTGTCTTCTTGCGCCGTGGCGAATATACCTCACCCTTGGACCCCGAGAGACTTTGGCAGTTTAAACCGCTGGCCAAGGTGGGCGACAAGGTGGCAGCAGCCGATTGGCTGGGCGAAGTGGACGAAAATGCCCAACCGCACAAAATTATGGTTCCCTTCGTTTTCAAGGGTAACTATACGGTAAAGAGCATCGTGCCTTACGGTGAATACCACATCAACGACACCATTGCCGTTCTTACAGACGAACAGGGCCAGGACGTGAACGTCACCATGGTACAGCGCTGGCCGGTAAAACGCGCCCTTACCGCTTACAAGGAAAAGCCCCGTCCATTCCGTTTGCTCGAAACGGGTGTCCGCATTATCGATATTGCCAACCCTATAGTGGAAGGCGGTACGGGCTTCATCCCCGGTCCTTTCGGTACGGGTAAGACTGTGCTGCAGCACGCCATCTCCAAGCAGGCCGAAGCCGACATCGTTATTATGGCTGCCTGCGGCGAACGTGCCAACGAAGTGGTGGAAATCTTCACCGAATTCCCCGAACTGGTCGATCCTCATACCGGCCGCAAGCTGATGGAACGTACCATCATCGTGGCCAATACTTCGAATATGCCTGTGGCTGCCCGTGAAGCCTCCGTGTACACGGCCATGACCATTGCCGAATATTACCGTTCCATGGGTCTGAAAGTGCTCCTGATGGCCGACTCGACTTCACGTTGGGCTCAGGCCTTGCGCGAAATGTCCAACCGTCTGGAAGAACTGCCCGGTCAGGATGCCTTCCCGATGGACCTTTCGGCCATTATCTCGGCCTTCTACGGACGTGCCGGCTATGTTTATCTGAACAACGGCCAGACGGGCTCCATCACCTTTATCGGTACGGTATCGCCTGCAGGCGGTAACTTGAAGGAACCCGTGACGGAAGGTACCAAGAAAGCTGCCCGCTGCTTCTACGCACTGGAGCAGGCTCGCGCCGACCGTAAGCGCTATCCGGCTGTGAACCCCATCGAATCTTATTCCAAATACATTGAATATCCCGAGTTCGAAGAATACATCTCCCAGCTTATCTCGCCCCAGTGGATACCCATGGTGAACGAGATGAAGACGCTGATGCAGCGTGGCAAGGAAGTGCAGGAACAGATCAACATCTTGGGCGATGACGGTGTGCCTTTGGAATATCACCTTACTTTCTGGAAATCGGAGGTTATCGACTTTGTTATCCTGCAACAGGATGCTTTCGATGCCGTCGATGCCGTATGTCCCATCGAACGTCAGCGCTATATGCTGGAGATGGTGATGAAGGTGGTGCGCGCCGATTACCGTTTCGACGAATTCTCTCATGTGATGGAATATTTCAAGCGTCTGATCAATGCTTTCCGTCAGATGAACTACAGTGAGTTCAAGTCTGAAGCCTTCTTTAAACACGAGAAGGAAGTGCAGGCCATCCTCGAAGAACGTATCATCCGCTAAATTGAACTAATATGGCAACTAAAGCTTTTCAGAAGATATACACCAAAATCACCCAGATTACCAAGGCTACCTGTACGCTGAAGGCCGATAATGTGGGTTACGATGAACTGGCTACCGTCGATGGCAAACTAGCCCAGGTAGTGAAGATTATGGGCGAAGACGTTACTCTGCAGGTGTTTGGTGGCACCGAAGGTCTGAGAACCAATGCAGAGGTCGTGTTTCTGGGCAAGTCTCCTTCGCTGAAGGTGGGCGACCAATTGGCCGGACGTTTCTTCAACGCCTTTGGCGAACCTATCGACGGAGGTCCTGTGCCGGAAGGCAAGGAAGTGGAAATCGGCGGTCCGTCGGTGAACCCGGTGCGTCGTCGTCAGCCTTCGGAACTGATTGCCACGGGTATCGCCGGTATCGACCTTAACAATACGCTGGTGTCGGGCCAGAAGATTCCTTTCTTTGCCGACCCCGACCAGCCCTATAACCAGGTAATGGCCAATGTGGCCCTGCGTGCCAAGACCGACAAAATCATCTTGGGCGGTATGGGTTTGACCAACGACGACTACCTGTATTTTAAGAACGTGTTCTCCAACGCCGGTGTGCTCGACCACATCGTCAGCTTCGTGAACACCACCGAGAACCCGCCCGTTGAGCGTCTGCTTATCCCCGATATGGCCCTGACCGCCGCCGAATATTTTGCCGTTGAAAAGAATGAGAAGGTGCTGGTGCTGCTCACCGACATGACGCTGTATGCCGATGCCCTGTCTATCGTGTCGAACCGTATGGACCAGATTCCGTCCAAGGACTCCATGCCCGGCTCGCTGTATTCCGACCTGGCCAAGATTTACGAGAAGGCCGTACAGTTCCCTGCCGGCGGATCCATCACCATTATTGCCGTTACCACCTTGTCGGGCGGCGACATTACGCACGCCATCCCCGATAACACGGGTTACATTACCGAGGGTCAGCTTTTCCTGCGCCGCGACAGCGATGTGGGCAAGGTTATCGTCGATCCTTTCCGTTCTTTGTCGCGTCTGAAACAGCTGGTTGCCGGCAAGAAGACCCGCGAAGACCATCCTCAGGTAATGAATGCCGCCGTGCGTCTGTATTCCGATGCAGCCAACGCCAAGACCAAGCTCGAAAACGGTTTCGACTTGAGCGACTACGACGAACGTACGCTGAAATTCGCCAAGGCCTATTCATCCCAGATTCTGTCGGTGGATGTCAATATCGATACCACCGAAATGTTGGATACCACCTGGCGCATCATGGCCGACAATTTCCGCGTGGAAGAACTTAACATCAAGCAAGAACTGATTGACAAATATTTTCCTAAGAACTGATGGCCATTGCATTTCAATATAACAAAACTTCGTTGCAAGGTCTTGAAAAGCAGCTCAAGATACGCCAGCGCTCTTTGCCTACCATCAAAAGCAAGGAAAGTGCGTTGCGTCTGGAAGTGAAACGGGCCAAGGAAGAAGAAAAAGCCTTGGCACGCAAGCTCGAAGACAACATTGTGCGTTATGAGGGTATGCATGCGCTTTGGAACGAATTTGACGCTTCGCTCATCGCGGTGAAGGACGTTCTGCTGGAAACCAAGAAGATAGCCGGAACGCCTGTGCCTCAGATATCCGAAGTGCTGTTTGAATGTCAGCCATATAACATGTTCAATGCGCCCAAATGGTATGCCGACGGCATTGCCATGCTCAAGGACTTGGTAACGATAGGCCTCGAGCACGATGTCTGCCTGCTGCGTCTCGACAAGCTGGAATACGCGCGCAAGAAAATCACCCAAAAGGTGAACCTCTTCGAAAAGGTGCAGATTCCCGGCTACGAGGATGCCATCCGCAAGATCAAGCGTTATATGGAAGATGAGGAGAACTTGTCCAAGTCTTCTCAGAAGATAGTGAAAACGCGTCAGAGCGCCCAAAAAGAACAGGAGGGAAGCCTATGATAGTCAGAATGAAAAAACTCACGTTCCTGGTCTACTATAAACAATATCAGGAGTTTCTCGAAGAAATCCGCGATCGCGGCGTGATACATGTCATTGAAAACCGTCAAGGATTTCTCGACGATGCTCATCTGCAGGAACAGATGTCGCTGCTCTCGCGCTACACCACCGTTATAGCCGAGCTGGAACGTTTGGCCTCCAAGACACCCGAACCGGCTGCCGACGATGTCGACTGTCCCTCGCTTCTGGCGCAATGGGCTCAACTGCAGGCCGACAAGACCGAAACCGAAGCCCAGTTGCAGAACCTGCTCAAGAACGAACAGACCTTGGCTCCCTGGGGCGATTTCGACCCGAATGCCATCGACCGGCTGGAACAACAAGGCTACATACTGAATTTCTTTGCTTGCCCCTTGCGTTCGTACAAGAAGGAGTGGGAGAGCGAGTACAACGCCATTATTATTGCCAGCGACAAGAACCGGCATTACTTCATCACCATTACCAAGCCCGAAGTGGAGCTTGCCATTGAGGCCGAGCTTTGCCGCCTGCCGCACGTGTCGCTCGCAGAGTTGCAGCACAATATCGACGACTGCCGTGTTCGCCTGACTGATATCGAAACCCGTATGTCCGCTTTCGCCAATCGCCATATTGCCAGCCTGCGCGCCGCCAAGACCGCTATGCAGAGCGATATCGACTTTTCGAAAGTGGCACTCAGCGCCGATGCCGTGGCCGACAACAAGGTGATGTTGCTGCAAGGTTGGGCTCCCGAAAAGTGCTTGCCCGATCTATGCGCCTACCTCGACAAGAGTGCCTACTACTATCGCGTAGACGACCCCACGCCCGAGGACGACATTCCTATTCAGTTGAGCAACAACAAGTTCTTCCGTCTGTTCGAGCCTCTGACCAAGCTGTATATGCTGCCCAAGTACGGCGAGCTCGACTTGACCATGTTCTTTGCTCCCTTCTTTATGCTGTTCTTCGGCCTCTGTTTGGGCGATATGGGTTACGGACTGCTCATCATGCTGACGCTGCCTGTGTTTACCAAGCTCTTCCAGTTGATTAATCCCGACTTCAAGCCCGCTTTGGTGTTCCTCTTCGGTCTGTCCACGCTGGTGTTCGGCTCCCTGACGGGTGCGGCCTTCGGCTTTAGCCTCTACGACATAGACCTGCCTTTCTTCCAGAAGATGAAAGACTTGCTCTATCAGGACAACCAAAGCATGTTCTACCTTTCGCTCATTATCGGTTGCGTGCAGATACTTTTTGCCATGTGTCTTAAAGTGGTGAATATCAGTATACAGCTGGGCTTCAAATATGCCGTGAGCACTATCGGTTGGATTATGCTGCTGGTGACCTTGGCCGTGGGTATACTTACCTCGTCGACGGGTGCTACCTGGTTCCTGGTGCTGATGATAATTGCCGGCTGCATGATATTCCTTTACAACAGCCCCGGCAAGAACGTCTTCCTCAACATCGGCTTGGGCCTGTGGGATACTTACAACATGATAACCGGTTTGCTGGGCGATGTGCTGTCGTATGTGCGTCTGTTTGCGCTCGGCCTTTCGGGCGGCATTCTGGCCAGTGTATTCAACAGTTTGGCCGAGGGTATGAGCCCCAAGATACCGGTGCTGGGCTTCTTGGTGATGGCCATCATCTTTGTGCTCGGCCATGCCTTGAACATCTTTATGAACGTGCTCGGTTCTATGGTTCACCCCATGCGTCTTACCTTTGTGGAGTTCTTCAAGAACGCCGGCTATGAAGGTGGCGGTACCGAATACAAACCATTCAAGAAATAAGAAACAAGAATCATAAACAACTTAAACAATTAAAACTATGGATGTTAATCTTTTAATCGCCTATATTGGCGTGGGTCTGATGATTGCCCTTTCGGGCATCGGTTCTGCTTATGGTGTGACCATTCATATATATGGATATGGAATCGCCGTCATC
>CAYRHC010000046.1:0-9724 GCA_964423935.1 uncultured Bacteroidales bacterium
ATGAAACGCTGAAGATAGCCGAAAAAGCGTAAGTACCCACAAAACCGGCCAGCACCTGTATCAACATCTCGTTCCAGGTAATCATAGCACAACCCCCTCCAACCAGTTGTTGCAGAGCACCAGGGCGATACTGACACCTAAGGCGATGCAGACGAAAATAATGACGGCATCCATCATGCGGATAAAGCCCGACAGATAGTCGCCGTTGGTAAGGTCGCGAATGCCGTTCACGAACGACACTCCCGGAATGAGCGGCATCACGGCGCCGATAATCATCTGGCCCAGATGTTCTCCCAGGCCGAAATGCAGGCCAAGCACACAGGTGCCGGCCGCGATGAAGCTGGCGATGATATTGTTGAATATCTTGGAAAGGTGGGAACTGCCCACATAAGAAACAAAAGTGTAAAGCATCAGACCGGCCACCAATGCTACGACGGCATCTTTGGCGTTGCCTCCGAAAAGCACGCTGAAGGCTCCCGCACCGACACCCGCTGCCAAAATCACCTTCCACTTGGCCAGCCGCTTCATGTGCCGTATTTCTTGGAGACGCTGCATGGCCTCGTCTATGCTGTATTTGCCGCTGATGATGTCGCGCGAAAGCTGGCTCACGGCCTCCACCTTATCGAATTGGGAACCAAGGACGGGTATGGGTTTGATTTGTGCGTAGCTGCCGCCGCTGGTCGAGAAGATACCGTTGGACAGTATGTAGAATTGCTTGTCGGTGATGCCGTAATGGTCGACGATACGGTTCATGGTTTCGTCCACGCGTTGCAGTTCGGCACCGTTTTCCATCAAGATCTGCCCGGCCAGACAGGCCAGGTCCATCGCTTTGGCATTATCGTTGACAGACTCCATAAGAGGAAAAGGTTTAGAACACTTGTCCGGTTGAAGGATACTTGATGCCTGCGCTGATGTGTTTGCCCGTTTGTCGCAGGTCGGCATAGGCGGTGCAGGCGTCATGATAAAAGACCATTTTGCTTTGGCTGTCTGTGGCCATTTGCAGGATGCGCATCTTTTCGGTTACCGACAGACAAGCTTGGTTGTCGATGGCGGCCACGCAACCTTGGACAATGTGCAGGCACATGGGAACGACATCGCCCGAAATGCAGAAATTGCCACAGTCGGTTTGGACAAAAGCCACCAGTTGTCCGAAAGTATGGCCTTCTGCCTGATACAACTTCAGCCCCGGGAAGAGCTCCAGTCCATCATCGCCCGGTTCCAGCTTTTGCATAAGACCGGCCTTTTCGATGGCCAGCAGGTTGTCTTTCAGATAGGAATCGCTTTCCCAAGGGCCGGGCTGCATGGCATTCTGCCATTGGGCCAGGGTGGTGTAGTGACGGGCGTTGGGAAAGGCAAGCTGCCGCTGTCCGCCGGCATCGATGTAGCTGCATCCGCCGCAATGGTCGAAGTGCAAGTGGCTGAGTATCACATCGGTAACTTCTTCTGGACGATAGCCGTTTTCGGCCAAGCCCTGACGGACATCCTTCAAGTGGTGGAAGCGGTAGTAGTCCATGCCCTCGGGAGCCGTGCTGCCTACGCCGGTGTCGAAGAGAACTTTGCGTGCGCCGAAGTCAACAAAGAAACAGCGCATGGCCAAGGGACAACGGTTGTCGCTGTCGACGGGATACTTGCCCGACCAAACCTTGCGCGACATAATGCCGAACATGGCGCCCCCGTCGGTGGAAAAGAAACCGCTCTCGATGCAGAATGTTCTCATTGCTTGATTTTTGCGTGGCAAAAGTAACCATTAATTTTCACTTGCACTCCGTGGAACAACATTTTGTTGTATCTTCGCGGCAATCATTGAAAAACTTACCTCTATGAAATTGAAAACAATCCTGTGCCTGCTGCCGGTACTCGTGTTTCTCTCTTGCGGCCACAAGCAGGAAAGCAGCCAACTGTGGAACAATCCCGACAAACCTCTCTCGGTATGGATGGCCGACAGCGAACTGAGCCGCATTCCCGACGGTACTTATCTTGACGGTGCCAATGGCCGTTTGAGGTGGAACTATACTTCGAGCATCGAAATGCGTGCCTTTATGGATTTGTCGCAATACACCGGCGACGAACGCTACTGGAACTTCACCCGCCAGTATGTCGATACGATGATAAACGAGGCCGGCCTGATTACCAACTACAAAGTGAGCAACTACAATATCGACCATATCTGCCCGGCCAGAATGCTCGTCGGTATGTACGAGCGCTACGGCGACCAACGCTACAAGATTGCCATGGATACGGTGTTCTCGCAGATTCAGACCCATCCCCGTACGCAGGACAGCGGTTTTTGGCACAAGAAGGTGTATCCGCATCAGATGTGGTTGGACGGCCTGTATATGGGCGCTCCCTTCTATGCCGAATACGTCAGCCGCTATATTCCCGAAAAAGACAGGGCTGCGTATTACCAAGACATTGCCCGTCAGTTTATTGTGGTGGGCAGGCACACCTACGATGCCAAGACCAAGACTTATCGTCACGGCTGGGACGAAAGCCGAACCATGTCGTGGGCCGATCCGGAAACCGGCCAGTCGGCGCATTGCTGGGGACGTGGCCTGGGCTGGTATGTGATGGGTATGGTGGATGTGCTGGAGTATCTTCCCGAAGGTTCCGACCGCGACCAGGTGGTGAAGATTTTGCAGGATATCTATCTGGTTACCTTGCCCAAATACCAAGACCATAAGACCAAAATGTGGTATCAGGTACTCGATTGCCCAAGACGTAAGGGTAACTATCTGGAATCGACAGGCTCTATCATGTTCGTCTATGGTTTTCTGAAAGGTATCAAACTGGGTGTCTTCGATCAGGCCTACACTTTCAAGGCCATGGAATGGTACCGCAGGTTCGTCGACCGTTTTGTCAAGGAGAATGCCGACGGCACTATTTCCATCACCGATTGCTGTGCGGGAGCCGGTTTGGGCGGTGGTAAACCCGGTACGCCCGGACGTAGCGGCAAGTTTGATTATTACGTTAACGAAACTGTTATCATCGAGAACGACAACAAGGCCGTGGGGCCCTTCATTTGGGCTTCCATGATGTACGAAGACCTCGTAAAGGAGCAAGCTGCCAAGCAGTGATGGCGGGCGCTTGTATAAAAATCCATAAAAATTTATGTAATTGCGGAACAAATGCTATCTTTGCAGTCCTGATATGACGAAGGATTTAAATTAAACAATTATGTCAAAAGTTACCGTTATTGGCGTAGGCAATGTGGGTGCAACCGCTGCCAACGTGTTGGCTTGTAGAGAAATAGCCGACGAAGTTGTTTTGCTGGATATCAAGGAAGGTCTTCCTGAAGGCAAAGCTTTGGATATGAAGCAGGCTTCTTGCCTGTTGACGATGGATACCAAGTTGAAGGGTGTTACCAACGATTACAGCGCTACGGCAAATTCGGATGTTGTAGTGATTACCTCCGGTGTGCCCCGTAAGCCCGGTATGACCCGCGAAGAACTTATCGGTGTGAATGCCGGTATTGTCAAGGGTGTGGTTGCCAGTGTACTCGAACATTCCCCCAAAGCCATCTTGGTGGTTGTCAGCAACCCGCTCGACACCATGACCTACCTTACCGTTACTTCTACCGGTTTGGACCGTCACCGCGTGCTCGGTATGGGCGGCGCTCTCGACAGCTCTCGTTTCAAGACTTATCTGGCCATGGCTCTGGGCGATGCCAATATGAACGATATCGATGCTACCGTTATCGGTGGTCACGGCGATACCACTATGATTCCTCTCAAGCGCTATGCTACCTACAAGGGCGTTCCCGTAAGCCAGTTCCTCAGCAAGGAAGCTTTGGACAAGGTTGTTGCCGATACGATGGTGGGCGGTGCTACGCTGACCAAGATGCTGGGTACTTCTGCTTGGTACGCTCCCGGCGCTGCCGTTGCTTTTGTGGTTGAATCTATCCTGCACGACCAGAAGCGCATTGTTCCCTGCTGCGTTTACCTCGAAGGTGAATACGGACAAAAGGACATCTGTATCGGTGTTCCCGTACGTTTGGGCCGTAACGGTTGGGAAGAGGTTATCGACTTCAAGTTGAACGAGGAAGAAAAGGCCTTGTTCGAGAAGAGTGCCGAAGCCGTTCGCAAGACCAACGCTGTGCTGGCTACGCTCTAATTTTTGTAATAAATTTCATCAACAGACTCTACCGGCTTTGTTCAGCAGAGTCTGTTTTTTATCTTAATAAAGGATGAAGAAATTTGATTGCCTGTTGCTGATGGCTATGCTCATGCTTTTGCCTTTAAGGGCTCAGCAATTGAGCTTGCCGGAAGATACCATGCAACTGTCTTTTCTGGAAAGTCTTACTTATGAGCATCAAGGAATGCCCAGCGTGCGTATCAGCCAAGATACCGCAATTTTGGCCATGATAGGTCAACCGGGCGTGAACCTGCCGCAGAACATTGTTGTTGTGCAGAATCGTCCTTGTTTGCAGATGACGGGCTACCGCATACAGGTATTTTCGAGTAACAACCAAAAGACGGCCAAAACCGAGGCTTTCCGTCGCGAAACCGCTGTCAAACAGGTGATGCCGGAGCTGTCGTCGTATGTGATGTACCAAGCTCCCTTCTGGCGTGTGCGTGTGGGCGATTACCAAACCTACGAAGATGCCTACAGCCAGCTGGTCAAGTTCAGAAAGACTTTCGTTTACGGACGCGAATTTTCCATCGTCCGTGAAACCATAAACCTACCATTATAATGGAAGACCGACAAGAAATGGTGGAAAAACAGCTCAAGTTGGCCGAGCATTACCGCGCCATTCTTGAGCTTTTGGGCGAAGACCCCCAGCGTGAAGGTCTGCTCAAAACGCCCGCACGCGTGGCCAAGGCCATGCAATTCCTGACCCAAGGCTATGACCAGGATCCTTACGAAGAACTCCGCTCTGCCATGTTCCACGAGGAATATCGTCAGATGGTCATTGTCAAGGATATCGATTTCTATTCGCTTTGCGAGCATCATATGTTGCCTTTTTACGGCAAGGCGCATGTGGCCTATATTCCCAACAAGCACATTACCGGCTTGAGCAAGTTGGCCCGTGTGGTTGAAATCTATGCCCGTCGCCTGCAGATTCAAGAACGTATGACCACGCAAATCAAGGAATGTATCCGCGAAACGCTCAACCCGCTTGGCGTGATGGTGGTTATCGAAGCTCAGCATCTGTGTATGCAAATGCGCGGTGTGCAGAAACAGAATTCCATCACGGTAACATCCGATTTTTCAGGAGCTTTCAGCGAGGCCAAGACGCGCGAAGAATTTATGACGCTTATCCAAAAGCAGTAACACAACAATATGGTAGACATCTGTATATTGGATGCCTATACGGCCAACCCCGGCGATTTGTCGTGGCAGGCATTGGAAAGTTTGGGCCGTTTGAGGGTGTACGACCGCACGCCTGCCGCTTTGGTGGTGGAGCGCGCTGCCGCTGCCCCTATTGTGCTGACCAACAAAACTCCGATAACCGCCGCCGATATGGCGCAACTGCCTTCGCTCAAGTACATCGGTGTGCTGGCAACCGGCTACAATATCGTAGACTGCGGGGCAGCGGCTGCGCGCGGCATCGTGGTGACCAACATTCCGGCTTACAGCACCGCTTCGGTAGCCCAAACGGTGTTCGCCCATGTGCTGAACATCACGCATCAGGTGCAGTTGCACAACCAGTTGGTGCATCAAGGTGCTTGGGTGAATTCACCTGACTTTATGTTTACGGCGGCTCCTTTGCAGGAACTCGCCGGTAAGACTATGGGCATCGTTGGCATGGGCAGCATAGGCAAGGCCGTGGCCACCATCGCTCTGGCTTTCGGTATGAAGGTGATAGCCTTGAGCTCCCAATCGGTCCGGAGCCTGTATCCTGTGCTACCGCTGAGCAAAGAGGAAGTGTTTGCACAAAGCGATGTTTTGAGCTTGCACTGCCCTTTGACACCAGCCACCAAGGCTTTGGTCAACGCCGAGACCCTGGCCCTGATGAAACCTTCGGCCATTCTCGTCAATACCGGTCGCGGCCCCTTGGTAGACGAACAGGCACTGGCTGCGGCCCTGAACAGCGGCCGCCTGGCGGCGGCCGCCCTTGATGTGCTCAGCACCGAACCACCCAAGGCAGACAACCCCTTGCTTACAGCCAAAAACTGTTATATCACCCCGCATATTGCCTGGGCCAGCAAGGAAGCCCGCCAGCGGCTCATCGCCATTGCCGGCGAAAACGTCAAGGCTTTTCTGGCGGGCCGTCCGCAAAATGTTGTCAATGCTTCTTAATCATTCAACTATATCCACTATGAAAAGAACCGTATTTTTCCTTATGGCCGCCATCTTGACGGTTATGAGTTCCTGCCAGGCCAATGGCAGCTTCAAGTATCAGATAAGCGGACAGTTGCCCGACAATTCCCGCGATGGCGAAACGCTGTATCTCAGTGATATGGCCAGTGGCGAACGTCTGGATTCCACCACCATTCAAGGCGACAGCTACACTTTCTCGGGTAAAGCCGACGGCGAGAAACTCTGCGTTATCCGTTTCGGCCGTCCCGCCGTGCGCTTTATCCTGCAGCCCGGTAATATCAGTATCGACCATCAGCTGATGGCTGCCAGAGGCACCGCCCTGAACGATTCTATCTGTGCCTTTGTCGAAGCCCTCGAAGCCCTCGAAGCACCGGAAGATACCGAAGAGGCCTGGACGCGAATGATAGTCGATTACGCACTGCCCGTTGTCAAGGCCAATGCCGATAATCTCTACGGCACGTATGCTTTGTGGTTTACCCTCTGGGCCGTTCAGCCTTCGGGCGAACTTTTCGACAATCTGCTTGCCAATGCCAGCGAAGCTTCTCTGCAGTTTGCTCCCATTCAAGACTTTATCGCCCGCAACGAAGCCGTCAAGGCGACCGAGGCCGGTAAGATGTTCACCGACTTTACTATCCCCGGTGGCAACCTCGATGGCAGCGATGCCAAACTTTCACAATATGTGGGCAAGGGCAAATATGTGCTGGTGGATTTTTGGGCCAGCTGGTGCGGACCTTGCCGTCGTGAAATTCCCATTGTGGCTGAACTCTACAAGAAATATCGCGGCCCCAAGTTCGATGTTTTGGGCGTGGCCGTATGGGATCAGCCCGAAGCAACCCTGAAGGCTGCCAAGGAACTTGGCATCGTCTGGAACCAGATTATCAACGCGCAGAGCATTCCTACCGACCTTTACGGTATCGGCGGTATTCCCCACATCATTCTCTTTGGCCCGGACGGTACCATTATCGAACGTGACCTGCGCGGCGACCACATGAAAGAAGTGGTAGCCAAGTATGTGAGCAAGAAATAATCAGTCTTGCTTGTTTTCGGTGGGATAGGCGATGCGTGCGTGGTAGATGCTTTGCAGCTTTTCCTTGAACACCTCTTTAATCCGCTCCAATTCCTGGAAAGTGATGGGTACGTTTTTGTAGCGTCCTTCGTTGAATTGGGCACCGACAAGATTTTCCACCAAAGCCGAAATGCTGTCTTCGCTGTAGCTCTTCATGCTGCGCGAAGCGGCTTCGACGGTGTCGGCCATCATCAGGATGGCAGTTTCCTTAGAGAACGGATCCGGACCTGGATAGAAAAAGCCTTCGGGCACTTCCTGGTCCGGATGCTCGTTTTTATACAGTGTGTAGAAATATTTGGCCGATGAGGCACCGTGGTGCGTCGAAATGAAATCCTTGACAACTTTGGGCAGGTGGTATTGCGAAGCGATTTTCAAACCATTGGGCACATGACAGGTAATCATCTTGGCAGCCTCTTCGTAAGGCATGTTGAGCAGTGGATTTGGCCCGTCGGTTTGATTTTCTGTATAATACGAAGGATTTGACATCTTGCCTATGTCGTGGTAGAGCGCGCCTGTACGCACCAGCTGTGAATTCGCATTGATGGCCTGGGCCGCCGCCGATGCGATGTTGGATACCTGCATGGAATGCTGGAAGGTGCCGGGGCAGGTTTCGGAAAACTCGCGAAGCAGCTTGGAATTGACATTTGCCAGCTCAACCAGCGTAACATCCGAAGTATAGCCGAACAGCCATTCGAAAAGGTAAATGAGCAGGTAGGAAATAAGCAGCAGTACGGAGTTGATGCCGAAGGAAGCGTACATCTCCCATTGGAACTGAGTCAGCTGGCCTTCTTGCATAAGCGAGATGCATGTGTAGGAAAAGCAGTAAATAAGCAGTATCCACAAGATGTTCAGTACCAGCTGCGAACGTTGGGTCAGATGATTGAGCGTCAGTATGCTGATGACACCCACCGACAACTGTAACATCAAAAATTCGAAGGGAAGGGGCGAGATGGGCGCACAGATAAGGATGGTGATCATGTAGGCGTAAAAGGCCGTGCGCGAATCGAAGAAGGTGGTAATCAAAATCGTGATGAGGGCGAAAGGCACCATATAGATATTGAGCACCTGGTCGTTGCGGATAATAAAGGCACTGAGCAGGGTCAGCCCCACCACCAGTATAAGGATGAACAAGATGTCGTTGCTGCGGGCGAAAATCTTGGGCCTGAACTTGTACAGATAGATACCCAGCATCGACAGGACAAAAAACACCCACATAATCTGGCCCAACAACAACCAGTTTTCGCCTATTTTGCTACTGCGGTTTTCGGCCTCCTGACGGAAAGAGTCGAGCTTGCAGTAAGTGTCGGCCGTGACGATTTCGCCCTTGTCGACAATGCGCTCGCCGCGCTGCACCCTGCCTTTGGATAAGGACACGCTTTCCCTGAGTGCTTCTTGGGCCTGAAGACAAAGCTTCTCATCGCGGCTACAGTTTTCCTTCAAATATTCTTGAATGTAACAATCCTCTTCCAATACTTGTCGGTCGATGTCAGCGGGCAGGTTGCGGAGCAAGGCTTCGTAGGCTCTTTTCACGGTGAACAACGAAGTGACGCTGCGTGTTTCGCTTATGGCACCCGAACGCACCGCAACGATGTTATGGCCTTCCTTCTCCAGTTTGTCCAGCTCTTCGGCCGAAACGATACCGGCATTGTAAATCAGCCCGAGCTGCTCTTTCAGATAATGGTAATAACGCTCGGGAACGGTGATACGCAGCACGGTCTTGTAATCGTTGTTCAACTTGCTGAGAATTTGTTGCGACACCGTAGCGTCCAATTGCAGGTAGGGATGGTAATGCCGCAGGGCGCTGTCAACTTCAGCTTCGTACAAGGCTTGAGGTTTGTTGATGGAGAAATCATAGGGAGCTGTCAACAGACCATAGCGCCAAGGCTGATTTTCCTTGAACATGTAACGGAAGCGTCCTTCACGGGGATAGACAAGGACGATAAGTGCGGCTGCGACAACGAAAAGCAGCAATTTGAAGGCCTTCTTGATCATCTCAAAACTGTTTGTAAAAACTCGCTAAAAGTAAGAATAAAATTATATTTTTGCACACTCAAAACATCTTCTCAAGCCAAGTTATTTTTTATGTCCCAAGCAAGAAAAGTCAGGGTGCGTTTTGCGCCAAGTCCTACGGGAGCCCTTCATATAGGCGGTGTACGTACAGCTTTATATAACTATTTGTTCGCCAAGAATTTGGGCGGCGATATGATACTTCGTATCGAAGATACCGACAGTAAGCGTTTTGTGCCTGGAGCCGAGACCTACATTGTGGAGGCGCTCACCTGGCTGGGCATCAAGTTCGACGAAGGCGTGGGTTTCGGCGGTGAATACGGCCCTTATCGCCAGTCGGAGCGACGCGAAATCTACAAGACCTATGTAGATGAACTGTTGGCCAATGGC
>CAYRHC010000047.1:0-9671 GCA_964423935.1 uncultured Bacteroidales bacterium
CCGCCGGTGGTTTCTCTGTCTTTCACCGCGAATAAGGCAGGTTCTACCTTGATTACCGCCAATCCTTTGGCTGTTACCGACAATGGTGACGGCGTGGTTTACAACGGTAGCGGCGACACCAAGGTGATTACCGAGCTCGGTTTCTGCTGGGCTTTGGGTAAGGACCCCGACAACAGCGACGTAAACAATAATAAGGTATACAACATCACCAAAGACCTTGAATCCATTGAAAGGACCAAGGGTAGGGTGCAGTTCTCTTCCATGAACTGTCTGTCTAAATACTTCACCGATGGCGTGCGCAACGACGAAGCTGTGGCTGCCGGCGACAGTATTGTCCATGTAAGAGGCTATGCCGTAAGCAAATGGGCTACCGACGGTACCCTTATGGAAGAAGGTAAGACACCTATGGTCGGCTACAGCAATGTACACCGCTTCAATTGGGTAACTGGATTAAAAGTGAACGATGATGAATAAGATAAAGAAATACAGCATTTTAATGCTAATGGTGTTGTGTGCCAATGTCTTTGCTCTGGCGCAGAACAATGCGAATGTCGTACGCGGTAAGGTTACCGACGAGGTTACCGGCGAGACGCTGATTTCCGTAACCGTTACCGAGGTCGATGCCAGCAACCGTATCGTCAATGTGACGATTACTAACTATGACGGTGAGTACGTTATGCAGATTTCCGACCCCAAGAACAAACTGAGGTTCAAGTATCTGGGTTTTGAACCCACCGATATGCCCATCGGCTCGAAGCGCGTTATCAACGTGGCGATGAAGGAACAGACCCTTACGCTGAAAGACGCGGTCATCACGGCCAAGGCAACGGTTTCGACGGGTTCCTTCAGTATTCCCAAGCGTGAGGTCTCCATGGCCATGCAGAAAATCAGCGCCGAAGAATTCGACGGTATCCAGGTGGCCTCTATCGACGATGCTTTGCAGGGCCGTATTGCCGGTTTGGACATTGTGAACGTTTCCGGTGAGCCCGGTGCCGGTATGTCCATGCGTGTGCGCGGTACCACTTCTATCAATGCATCTTCCGAGCCTCTGATTGTTATCAACGACATTCCTTACGATACGGAAATTGATGACAATTTCGACTTCGCAACGGCTAACGACGAGCAGTATGCCCAGCTTATCAATGTGAACCCGGACGATATTGAATCCATCACCGTGTTGAAAGATGCCGCCTCTACCGCCATGTGGGGTGCCAAGGGTGCCAACGGTGTGTTGATGATTACCACCAAGAAAGGTAAAGCCGGTCCTACCCGCGTTTCCTACTCTTACGCTCTCACGCGTTCACGTCAGCCGCAGGGTATGAACATGCTTAACGGTGACGGCTACACCATGTTGATGAAGCAGGCTTACTACAACCCCAAGTTGGAAAGCACTTCTTCGTCTATCCCCGAACTGAACTACGATACCAACTTTTCGGAATACGAAAACTACAACAACAATACCGATTGGGTTTCGGCCGTTTCGCGCATTGCCTACAAACACCAGCATAACCTGAATATCTCGGGTGGCGGTGAAAAGGTGAAGTTCCGTGTATCGGCCGGTTACTACACCGAGCAGGGTACCGTTATCGGCCAGTATCTGGGTCGTCTTACGCTGAAGTCGAACATCTCTTACGATGTTTCCGACCGTATCACCTTCACCTCTGACTTCCAGTACACTTACGCCAACAACGACAAGAACTACGAAAACCCCTTGTCGACAGCCCAGAGCAAGATGCCTAACTTGAGTATCTATGCCCAGGATATGTATGGTAACGATACCGATGTTTACTATCACATTTTGGAATCGTCCAATTTGCAGTCTTCGCAGAAGAGTTTGAGCAACCCGGTGGCTGTGGCCAATCTGGCTACCAACAATACCAAGAGCTACCGTACTTCGCCTGTGTTCACGCTGCGTTACGAGTTCTTCGACAAGCATAAAACCAAGGCTTCGCTGAACTTGTCTACCACGGTTTCTTTCGATATCAACGCTAACCAGAAGTCCACCTTCTTCCCCAAGGAGGCTGCCAACAAAACTTGGAACGACGCTTCGGTGAACTTGGCCGAAAGAAGCGAATCGGAATCTATGGGTCTGTATGCCACCGCCAAACTGAACTGGCGTCCGGCTTTCCCCGACGAGAACCACTCCCTGCAGTTGAACTTGAACTATAAGATCGATTACAAGACCAGCAACTCCATCGGTATGGGTGTGACCGGTCTGCCTTCGTCATCATTGACGGCAGCCAGCTCTACGGCTTATATCAAGAGCATGTCCACCAGTTTCTCCGAGAACCGAGGCATGGGTTATTCATGGAACTTCCACTACGCTTATGCCGGCCGCTACATCATCGGTGGTACGGTGAACTTCGAAGGTAGCTCCAAATTTGGCGACAACTTCCGTTTCGGTTTGTTCCCCGCCATCTCTACCAAGTGGATTATCAGCGACGAGCCCTTCTTCGAGCCTCTCAGAACAGTCGTTTCGCAGTTCTCACCCCGTTTCAGTATTGGTGTGACGGGTAACGAACCCAGCGAAGCCTTCATTCACTTGAGCCGTTACAAGGAAGCCGGCCGTTTTATCGACATCACGGCCGTGAAGCCCCAGAACATGCGTCTGTCCAACCTGCGCTGGGAACGTACCACCCAGACCAACTACGGTTTGGATACCGAGCTCCTGAACGGTAAGTTCGGCATCGATTTCAACTACTACTACAAGCATACCACCGACTTGCTGTTCAAGAACCTGAATATCTCTTCGACTTCGGGTTATGCTACCATCTCCAACCAGAACGTAGGTACGATGGATAACATGGGTTGGGAACTTAACCTCAATACCCGCGACGTTATCAAGGCCGGCTGGTTCCGTATGGATGTCAACTTCAATTTCTCCAACAACAAGAATGTCATCGTAGACCTTACCGACGAAGTGTTGGCACGCTACAATGCCGATTACGACTACAAGAACGGTACCTATCTGACCCGTATTCAGGAAGGCAACTCGGTTGGTTCTATTTACGGTTTCAAGTATAAGGGCGTTTACCAGTACAACGAATACGATCCTTCTCGTCCCGATGCCACTTGTCCTATCGTACGCGATGCCAACGGCAATCCCATTTTCGATGCCCAGGGTAATACCAAGCCTATGTATTTCGCTTACGGAACATCTTCGGCTTATGAATTCAAGGGGGGTGACGCCATTTACGAGGACATCAACCACGACGGTAGCATCGACGAACTGGATATCGTCTACCTGGGTAACTCTTTGCCCAAGGTTATCGGTGGTTTCGGTTTCACCTTCCGTTTCGGCAAACAGTTCTCCGTTAATACCTTCTTCAATTACCGCTACGGCAACAAGGTTGTGAACAAGGCCCGTATGGAAGCCGAAAACATGTACACCAACAACAACCAGAGTGTCGCTGTCAACTGGAGATGGCGTAAGGAAGGCGACGTGACGGAAATGCCGCGTGCCCTCTACAACTACGGTTACAACTGGCTGGGTAGCGACCGTTATGTGGAAGACGCTTCGTTCCTGCGTTTCAAGTACTTGACGCTTTCTTACACGATGCCCAAGGAACTGACCAAGACCCTGCATCTGAATCAGGCCCGTTTCAACCTGACTTTCCAAAACATTGCCGTATTCACCAAGTATACGGGTGTTGACCCCGAAGTCGGTTACGGTGGTATGTCGGTGGCTTCCGACAACAGCAAGACACCTCGTTCGAAGGATATCCTCTTGCGTGTGAATCTTACTTTCTAAAGGAGAACGGATATGAAAAAATTATTCAATAAGATAAGAATCGCGGTACTGTCATTGGCTGTTTGCGCCCTTACCGCTGTAAACACATCTTGTTCCGACTGGCTGGAACTCTATCCCGAAGGCGAAACCTTGCTGGAAGATTTCTGGAAGACGGGCGATGATATAGAATCTGTGCTGGCTTCCTGCTATCTTGGCTTGATGGAGAGCTCCTATCTGCAGCGTATCGTTGTATGGGGCGAGGTCCGTTCCGACAACGTTGAAGCCGGTCCTAAAGTGGCCGCCGATGTCAGTGACTTGCTCGATGTGAATGTCTTGGCCACCAACAGTTATTGCGATTGGGACATTTTCTACCAGACCATCAACTATTGCAATACGGTTATCCATTACGCACCTCAAGTCCTGGACGAAGACAAGAACCTGTCGCGTACAAGAATGGAATCGCTTTGCGCCGAGGCTCAGGCCATCCGTGCCCTGACGTATTTCTATTTGGTACGCGCGTTCGGTGACGTGCCCATTGTTTGGCAACCCACCATCGACGACTCCAATGGTTTCGACATTGCCAAATCGCCTGCAGACGAAGTGCTGAAAAAGTGCGCCGACGACTTGGAAGACGCTCTGACCAAGGCCCAGACCACCTTCGGTTCTTACCGCAGCGACTACAACAAGGCACGTTTTACCAAACAGTCTATTCGCGTTTTGCTGGCCGATATTTATCTTTGGTTGGGCGATTACGACAACTGTATCCGCCATTGCGACGATTTCTTGGCCTACAATGCCCAGATTCAGTTGAACAATCCGCAGAACGGCTACTCGCTGGTTGATATGGCCAACTATTACAGTATGTTTACTTCCAGCACGTTCGACTGCACCGAGGCCATCTTCTCGACGGCTTTCTATTCCAATACGGAAAGCTGCCCGTTCTCCAATATGTACGGCTTCCAGAACAAAGACCATCAGCTGGTAGCCGCCTCCCGCATCTCCGATGCTTTCACCGATGCTGACGACTATAGAGGCAAGTATGTTTCTTATGCCGATGTGGCCGGTTCGGTAAACGGTACTGCCATCACCAAGTATGTGGCCAGCAGCGTGGTTATCTCTTCGGGCCAGACCATTCCTGTATTGGTTTCCGACAAATACTACGAATACATATTCTACCGTTTGGCCGACTTGTACTTGATACGTGCCGAAGCCTTGGTGGAAAAGGCTGCCACGCTGAGCGGAGACGACGAAGTGTCATCTACTTTGAACGATGCCATCTATATGGTGAACAAGACCTATATGCGCGCTTGTCCCGACCGTCAGCGTCTGGATACCTTGAGCCTGAAGACCTATAGCACGGTAGAGGATATGCGTCAGCTGGTTAGGGACGAACGTCGCCGCGAATTTGTATTCGAAGGCAAACGCTGGTTCGACCTGGTACGTTATTGCAGACGTGAGCAAAGTGCACAGACCGCTGTCGACGCTATCGAAGGCAAGAATTTCCCGGTTTCGTCCGAACAAGTGGCCCTGAGCAAGATGTCAACCCTGGACGCCCTTTACATGCCTATCTCCAAGACGGAAGTAGACAACAACAAATTGATGGAGCAGAATCCTTTCTATCAGTTGGATGAAACCACAGGTAAGAATGAATAATAAATAAGTATATGAAGAAGTCAGTTATTTTATCACTTGGCTTGACGCTGTTGCTGGGCTTGGGGTCTTGTACCCATCAGGCTTGGGAGGAGCATTACAATGCCAATACGGTGAATGTCATAGACAAGACACTGAAAGAGGCCATCCTGGAGGACGCTTCGCTCAGCAGTTTCGCCGCTTTCCTGCAGGATTGCGACTATCTGGACATGTTCGGCAACAATCAGAGTTACACCATCTGGGCTCCCACCAACCAGGCTTGGGAGGGCTTCGATGCCAGCGACAAGCAGAACCTGTTGCTTACGCTAAAAAACCACGTGTCGCGTTATCCTTACCTGACCACCGATGTCGACAACCAGGAGGTGACGCTGCGTATGATGGACAACAAGTCTCTGCGCTTCTATCGCGATGGTGACGACTATTATTTCGGTTCTCAGAAGCTGGTGGCCAAAGATCTGGTATACAAGAACGGCATTCTGCACAAGATAGATGCTTACGAGCCCTTTGTGATGAATATCTACGAGTATATCCAGTATACACCCGGTATCGACTCGCTGAATGCTTTCCTGCAGGCCAACCATGTCAAGCAGTTCAATGAATCGCAGAGCTTGATTCTGGGCGTGAACGATATGGGCGAAACGGTTTACGACTCGGTGTTCGTCGAATATAACGTGCTTTTGTCGCTCATGGGCGACATCAACTCGGAAGATGCCTCGTATACGGCTTTGCTGCCCAGCAATACCGCTTGGACGGATTTTATGACCCGCATCCGTCCGTATTACAACTACCATCCTTTCGTGCTGCCGCTGCCTGCTTCCGGCGAACCTGAAACCGACGAGCAACTGTCCGATTCTTTGGAAGTGGCGCAGATACGTTCCTATCTGCTCAAGCATTTGGTATTCAACGGTGCCTTGACTCCCGAAAAGATCAAGTCGCTCACCTCGATGGAAACCACCTATCCCGGTCTCCCCGTGGAAATCGATGATATGCCCGCCTATTTCGAGGGCGCTTTGGACAGCTATACCGTCTTGAGCAATGGTGTGGTTTACACCACCGACCATGTCAATATGGACGAAAAATTCTGGTGCGAGACCAAGAAGGTAGAAGCCGAGAACTTCAACAACCACTACAGCATCCCCAACAGCTTTATCGGCTCGCCCGATACCTTGTCCTTGTCGCTGCAAGATTCTGAATCGGCTACCCGCAGTTTGAATGCCAGAAGTTCCTACAAGTCGTCACTGAACGATTC
Organism: uncultured Bacteroidales bacterium; assembly: GCA_964423935.1. Lineage (GTDB taxonomy): Bacteria > Bacteroidota > Bacteroidia > Bacteroidales > UBA1402 > UBA1757. The sequence continues at coordinate 6,630 of CAYRHC010000047.1, forward strand.
CATCTCCAAGAACGCCTACTTGGAAGTGACGGGTAATCCTACCAAGGCCCCCGTCATCGCCTTCGACCTGACAGGTATGGCCATGAGCGGTGTCGACTATAACGTGAAAGTGGTTTTCCTGCCCGAAAACCTCTACAACCCCAGAAAGGCCGTGTTGCCGCTTACGATGAACTTCTCCATCTCTTACCTGAACAGCGATGGCGACATCTCCACCACCAACTATCGTGCTGCCAAGTACACCAACCCCAGCAAGATAGATACTGTGATGGTGACCACCGACGATGCAGGCAATCCCAAGCCCATCCGCTTCCCGTATTCCGATGGCTTGATTTCGCTGAAAGTGAATTCCCTTATCGAGGCCGGTCAGGATACCACCTATGCACGCGATATGTTGATTGACTGTATTATCCTTGAACCTGACTTAAAGTAGTAACATGATGAAAATGAATATAAAAGGCTTGTTATTGACAGCCGCACTCCTGGTGGGTGTGTTCTCTTTCCCGGCTCAGGCTCAGGACAAAAAAGACGAATATACCTGGATTGAAGGTTGTGTTACCGATATGGCCACGCAAGAAGTGGTGTTCGGTGCCACCATCAAAATGAAGAACGCTACGGTGTTCACCAACGAAGAAGGTAAGTACAAAATGCGTATCAAGCAGCCTACCTCCACCATGACGGTGACGGCTCCCGGTTATGATACGCGAGTGATTGAATGGCGCGGCCGTGCCCACATCGACATTGCCCTCTCGAGCAACAAGTTCAGCAAGGCTATCGGTGCTCCTACCACCTACGCCCTCAACAACAAGGTGCTGCTGCCCGCCGGTGCCGCTTATTCGCAGGTAGACGAACTCAAGCAGATTGCCCCGCAGTACACGCTCGACCATATCATCCAAAACCAAATGGGAACCGTACGCTCTATCCAGCGTTCGGGTAAGGAAAATATCGGTTCGGTGCTGTATATCAGAGGTGTCAACTCCATATTGACCAACTCGCAGCCGCTGGTTGTCGTGGATGGTATCATCATGGAAACCTACGATGATATGGAGTCTATCCACAGCGGTTACTATCACAACTTCCTTAGCCAAGTTGCCTTGCAGGATATCGAGAACATCACCGTCATCAAGGACGCTACTTCCATCTATGGTGCCAAGGCTGCCAACGGCGTGATTCTGATCGAAACCAAGCGAGGCCATTCGATGGCTACCAAGATTGAGGCCACCGCCGCTTTCGGCATGACCATGCAGCCTTCTACCTTGCCTACGCTCGATGCCGAGCAGAGCCGTCTGTATGCTTCGGAGTTGTACAAGAATTCGCTTTACACCACCACTCAGGTAACGGCTATGCCGATGTTCAACGACAACGAAGGCTATCTGTATTATCCCAAGTATCACAACCAGACCGATTGGTCCGACTTGGTATACCAGAACGGTGTGAACCAGTCGTACAGCGCCCGCGCCACCGGTGGTGACGACCGAGGTATGTATGCGCTCTCGGTGGGCTATCGTAGCAATTCGGGTGTGGTCAAAGGTTCCAATTCTTCACAACTGAATTTCCGTTTCAACTCTGATATCAATATTGTCAAGAACCTGAGTACGGTGGTAGACTTTGCCATCAGCAGCATCAACAACGACCTGCGCAACGACGGTATGACTTCGCGAACGTCACCTACCTATCTGGCACTGGTGAAGTCGCCTATGTTCAACCCTTACCAGTATTCTTATCTGTCGCGTACGGTGACCAATAACTTGGAAGATGCCGATGATTTGGGTATCAACAACCCTGAAGCTATCATCAGTCTGGCTCGTCAGGCTACCGATATGACCGCGTTCACCGCAACGGCCAAGCCTGTTTGGAAAATCAACAAACAATGGACTTGGAGTGCTGTGGCTGCCTATTCATTGAACAAAATCTATGAGTCGTACTTTACGCCTATGCAAGGTGTGGCTCCTACGCTCGAGATTCTTGATGACGGTACCATGGCCAGCTATTCTTCCGAAGCCAGAGCCCAGAACATGCGCGAAATCCGTACGCATTTGGAGTCGAACGTGGGCTATACCAATCATTGGGGCGAACATAATCTGTCGGCTACGGGCGGTTTCCGCATCCTGCTCAACAACAAGGTTTGGGACAAGGTTGGCGGCTACAACACCCCCGATGACGACCAGATTTACGTTTCTACCAGCTTGGTGCGCAAGGATATGGACGGTGCCCAGATTAATCTGAAGAATATCTCCTGGTATGCCAATGCCGACTGGAATTATATGCAGAAATATTTTCTGACGGCAACGGCCAGTCTGGAGGCATGCTCACGCTTCGGTAGCGAAATTGAACACGGTGCCTTGAAACTCTTCGGTGTCAACTGGGCCTTCTTCCCCTCTATCAGCGGTGCATGGTTGCTTTCGGCCGAAGACTTTATGGCTGATGTCAAGGCCATCGACCGCCTCAAGCTGCGCGCCAGCCTGGGTATGGTGGGCAACGACAAACTCGAGGACTACGTTACTTACACGTATTTCTCATCGGCCAATTACTACCAGTCATCCAATGGCTTGGTACTGGCCAATATCGGTAACAAGGCGCTCAAGTGGGAAACTACCCGCAAGGCCAATCTCGGTTTCGATGTGTCCGTGTTAGACAACAGACTTTCGCTGAGTGCCGATGTTTACGATCACCACACCGACGACCTGTTGACCCTTAAGCAATTGGATGCCGTTTCGGGCTTCAAGACTTATTACGACAACGATGGTTCTCTGCGCAACCGTGGTTTTGAAGTGGCTGCCAATGCGCGTCTGCTGAACACCCGCAATTTCCGTTGGGAAGTGTCGGCCAGCATAGCACACAACACGAACGAGATCCTGTCTTTGGCCAATGGCGATTATACCACCACCATTTACGATGCCGACATCTTGACGGCCGTGGGCGGTCCGGTTGGACAGTTCTACGGCTATGAATACGAAGGTGTCTACAAAGATCAGGCCGATGTGGCTGCCCACAACAACCTTAAAATCCGCAACGAAAACGGTACCTATACCGTCACCGCCAAGG
>CAYRHC010000048.1:0-9625 GCA_964423935.1 uncultured Bacteroidales bacterium
GACGGAGGATGTGGCAAGGGAAGACCAGATATTCCTGTTCGGTGAAGACGGCGAGAGCAGAAGCGAGATGAGAAATAGCGCACCGCCAGCCCGCAGCGTGGCGCAGAACATCTATTTTTTGTTATCGCGTGCCACGCACAGCGTTTGCAGGGCAACAGACAAGATTATCAGCAGCAGTCCCGTGTAGAAGGAAAAGTTGAGCTGTTGCGCTTCGCCGAAAAATAACATGGCCATGATGATGCTGTAAATGGGCTCGAGGTTGAAGGTGAGGTTGACCGTAAAGGCGGAAATTACTTTAAGTGTTTGTATTTGAAGCAAGTATAGTAGCAAGGTGCTGACAGACGACAAGGCCAACAGCCACAAAAAGTCAGGCAATGTTGGCAGCAGCCGCGTCTGAGGAAAAGCGCAGGCAAAGAAGGGTAGGAGTAGCGCCATGCCAAGAGCTCCACCCGTCATGGCGTAGAGCAGGATGGTACTCGAACTGTGCCCGGTGCTGGTCGAAGTCATTTTGTTGGTGATGGTATAAAGCGAGTTCAGCGCCGATGAAATGATGCCAAGAAAGATACCAAAGCGGTAGCGGCTGTCGAAATGGAAAATCAAGACGATGCCCAGCACCGTGAGCAGGCTGAACAGCAGCTCGCGCAGCGACAACGGCCGATGCAGGATAAGCGGCTCGAAAAGGGCGGTGAAAAAGCCTACGAGCGAGAAACAGACTACTCCGATGGAAATGTTGGAATACTTGATGCTGCCGTAAAAAAACACCCAGTGCAGGGCCAGCAGCAGGCCTACGCCAGCCATTTTCAGCATATTGTGCCAGGGTATGCGGTGTACTTTGCCCGTTGCGGCCATAAAGACCCAGAACATAAGGGCGGCCAAGCCAACGCGATAGAAGGTCAGCGGAAACTCGTTCAGCGTTATAAGTTTGCCGAAAAGGCCGGTGGTTCCGGCAATGAGTACGGCGATATGCAGTTTTAGAAAGGCTTTTTCCATGTATGAATCGGAAGGCCGTCTGGCTCTCTTGATGCGGCCGCAAAGATAGTGCTTTTGCGCAAGAATTGTTTCATTGTCTATTGTTGGATAGTTCGCCGTTTTTTTATATGTTTGCTCGGTCTTTGGAAATGGCCAAAGCTTAAGCCCTAAAAACGAAGGTATGAAGTACAAAGAACTGCTAAAGGCGATAGCCACTGAAAGTGGACTGGAAACTGCGGCTGTGCAGACAATGACACAAGATTTGGTGCAGTCGATGACGGAAATCCTTGCCAATGGCGACAGTATCAACATCCATGGCTTCGGTTCGTTCGAGGTGAAGAAGAAGGACGAGCGTCTGTCGGTACATCCTCAAACCAAGCAAAGAGTGATGATTCCGCCAAAGTTGGTGCCCGTATTCCGTCCAGGTATCAATCTGAAAACCAAATTCAAAGAGCAGAGCCTATGAACCAGAAATATATGCTTTCCGATTTGGTGGTCCGCCTGCAGGAAAAGTCTTACGGAATAAAAGAATCAGAAAATTTGGTGCGCAGTTTCTTCGTTTGTCTGGAACGTGCGTTGGAACAAGATGCTGCCGTCAAGATAGACGATTTTGGCCAACTGAAGGTGCTGCAGGTAGATGCCCGTCAGAGCATCGATGTAAACACGGGTGAAAGGGTAGAGATTAAGGCCCACAACAAGATTAGTTTCCTGCCGGATGCCTGCCTTAAAGAAGCGGTGAATGCGCCTTTGGCACATTTGCAACCTGTGGCATTGGAAGCTGAGGCTCTTGACAATGAAGAACAAAATATCAACATGAATGACGAAATGAAAAAACAAAAATCAACTCCGAAAAATGAAGAAAAGCGCGTTTTTGAAGTTCAAGACACGCCCGAACCGGAAAAGAAGAGTGAAAACCAAGCCAGTGAGAACAAAAAGAAGGAAGGCAAGAAATCGGTTAATTGGCCTTTACAGGTATTGTGCCTGATAGCCATTATCGGTATTGTCTATGCCATTCTCGATAAAGACGGCAAGAAAGAAAAATTGGAACCCGTCAAGGTGGAACAGACGGCAGTCAGTACTTCTACAGCCACTGCACCGGAGGCCGCTGCGGTTGAAACCCCTGCTCCGGCACAAGAAAGCCATCCCGAGTACGATCCGGCTTCCTGGCCTACGCTCAAGGTAGTGACCCTGCACAGAGGCTCGCGTCTGACTTTGCTGGCTCAAGAGTATTATGGCGACAAGGTATTCTGGGTGTACATCTACGAAGCCAACAAAGACCGCATGGAAAATCCCAACCGCCTGCAGGCCGGAATGAAAATCCGTATTCCTCAGTTACCTGTAAGCCTGACCAATGCCAAAGACAAAGAATGTATGAATCGGGCCCGTCAATTGGAAATTCAGTACAAGATCCAATTCGCGCAGTAATATCCTATATTTTGTTTAGAAAAGACAATGACTAATCAAGTAGACATTAAAGAACTGAATGCGCTCATCGAAAAGAAGAGCGCATTTGTAGATATGATCAATATCGGCATGGACAAGGTGATAGTGGGCCAGAAACATCTGGTGGAGTCCTTGCTGATTGGTTTGCTGGCCGACGGACATATCCTTTTGGAAGGTGTTCCGGGCTTGGCCAAAACTATGGCTATCAAGACATTGGCTTCGCTTATTGATGCCAAGTACAGCCGTATCCAGTTTACCCCAGACCTTTTGCCGGCCGACCTTATCGGCACGATGATTTATAGCCAGAAGACCGAAGAATTTATGGTGAAAAAGGGCCCTATTTTCGCCCATTTCGTGTTGGCCGATGAAATTAACCGTGCGCCCGCCAAAGTGCAGAGCGCGCTCTTGGAGTGTATGCAAGAAAAGCAGGTGACCATCGGCGAACATACTTATCCGCTGCAGGCTCCTTTCCTGGTGATGGCTACGCAGAACCCCATAGAGCAGGAGGGTACTTATCCGCTGCCCGAAGCCCAGATGGACCGTTTTATGATGAAGGTGCTCATCGATTATCCCAAGAAGGACGAAGAAGCCCGCATCATTGCCATGAACATTTCCGGCGAGAAAGCCGAGGTGAAGCCTATCCTTTCGGCTCAAGAAATTCTGGAAGCCCGCGATGTGGTACGTCAAGTGTACATCGACGAGAAAATAGAACGTTATATTGTGGATTTGGTGTTCGCAACGCGTTTCCCGCAAGAATACGGTCTGCCCAATCTGAAGGATATGATTTCTTTCGGCGGTTCGCCACGAGCCTCCATCAACCTGGCCTTGGCCGCACGTGCCTACGCTTTTGTCAAGCACCGTGGATACGTTATTCCCGAAGATGTTCGCGCCGTGGCTTACGATGTATTGCGTCACCGTATCGGCCTAAGCTACGAGGCTGAGGCTAACAATATGACTAGCGACGAAATTATCAGCGAAATCCTTAACGCCGTCCAAGTTCCCTAAAATTCCTCTTGACTATGGAAACCACCGATTTGTTGAAAAAAGTTCGACAGATTGAAATCAAGACAAGAGGCCTTTCGCGCAATATTTTTGCGGGACAGTACCATACGGCTTTCAAAGGAAGGGGTATGGCTTTTGCCGAGGTGCGCGAGTACCAGTTCGGCGATGATATCCGCAATATCGACTGGAATGTGACGGCCCGTCTGAATGCGCCTTTTGTGAAGGTGTACGAAGAGGAACGCGAACTGACGGTGATGCTGCTGGTGGACGTTTCGCAGAGCCGTTTCTTCGGAAGTTCACAACGTCTCAAGCAAGACCTCGTGACGGAAATTGCCGCCACGCTGGCCTTCTCGGCCATACAGAACAACGACAAGATAGGCTTGATTTTCTTCTCCGACCGCATAGAGAAGTTTATTCCGCCGCAAAAGGGCAAGAAACATATCCTATATCTTATCCGTGAACTGTTGGGTTTCCAGCCGGAACACCGAGGCACCGATGTGGCTGAGGCTTTGCGCTATATGACCAATGCCATCAAGAAACGCTGCACGGCTTTTGTTATTTCCGACTTCCTTGATATGCAAGACTTTGACCAGGCTTTGGTTATTGCCAACCGCAAACACGATGTGGTGGCTCTGCAGGTGTACGACCGTCGCGAAACCGAACTACCCGACGTGGGCCTGCTCCGCGTGAATGACGCTGAAACAGGGGCCGAGATGTTGGTGGATACTTCGTCAAGGAAGGTGAGAACGGCGTATGCCGCCTGGTGGAAGGCCAGGGCCGAACACCTGGCGGCCAGCTTCACGCACGCCCAGGTAGACTATGTGTCCATTGCCACCGACGACGACTACGTTCGCTCGCTGATGGCTTTGTTTAACCTACGAAACTAAAGACTTATGAAACGGACAATCATGCTGCTTCTTGTTCTGTCGATGGGTCTTGACCTGATGGCCGCCCGCGTGACGGTGGATATGCGCCTGGATTCTGCCAGTATGTTTATCGGGCATCAGAACCGCTTGTATCTGGAACTTAGCGCCCCTATGGACGCTGTGGTGGAAATGCCCGTATGCATGCAGGATACTTTGATTCAGGGACTCTATATTCTGGAACGCAAAGGCCCTGACAGTTGCGATATCGATAATGGCCGCAAGCGCTTGTCGCTGTCGTATCTCTTGACTGCCTTCGACGCCGGTGTTTACTTCCTTCCTCCGGTTCAAGTTGAAGTGGATGGCCAAACATACGAGAGCAACTATCTGACACTCAAGGTGAATACCTACGATGTGGATACCGAATCGAAGGAGATTTTCGATATCAAGCCCATTGTGAAGATGCCCGTTTGGGAAATAATACTAGACTATTCGCAGAATGTCGGCTATGTTGTGCTTGCATTGGCATTGCTGGTGCTGGCTTGGTGGCTGTGGAAAACTCACTATCATCCGAAAGAAAAGCCGGCCGAACCGGATCCCGAACTGCTGTTGCCTCCGCACATCGCTGCCAAGAACGCCCTCGATAAAATTAAGGACGAGCATCTTTGGCAACAAGGTCGCTACAAGGAATTCTATACCCGACTGACGGATGTATTGCGTGTGTATATGGCCCGTCGCTTCGATTTCCCCGCCCGCGAAATGACCACTTGGGAAATCCTTCAGGCGCTCAAGAACATCGATGCTGCCGATGAGGTGTATCTTTCGTTGAAAGAAATGCTCGAACTGGCCGATTTCGTCAAATTCGCCAAGCTTAATCCGCTATCGGATGAAAACGAACGCAGCCTTCGAACGGCCTATGATTTTGTGGAACAGACCAGAGAGACGGATGCCGATAACACAAACGGAAAAACAGAACAACCATGACCTTTGCACATCCATATTGCTTTTTGTTGTTGCTGCTGCTCGTGCCGATGATACTTTGGTATGTGCTCAAGCGACGTAAAAGGTATGCCAGCCTGCAACTGTCCAATACCTTTGCCTTAGCCGGTCTGCAAGTTTCGTGGAAACAGCGGCTGCAACATCTTCCATTCGTGTTGCGTTGCCTGGTGTTTGCGCTGGTGGTGGCTGTGCTGGCCCGTCCGCAGTCGCACGACGCTTGGCAGAACGTCTCTACCGAAGGTATCGATATCGTGATGACCCTGGATATTTCGTCGTCCATGTTGGCGGAAGACCTGAAACCTAACCGTCTGGAAGCGGCCAAGAACATGGCTGCCGCTTTTGTGGCCGACCGTCAGCAGGACAACATCGGTTTGGTGCTTTTTGCTGCCGAAAGTTTCACGCAATGTCCGCTTACCACCGACCATACGGTGCTGATGAACCTCTTTAGCGGTATACAGTGCGGTCTTATCGATGACGGTACCGCCATCGGCTTGGGTTTGGCCAATGCCGTGAGCCGTATCAAGGATTCCAAGGCCAAGTCGAAAGTGATTATCTTGCTTACCGACGGTACCAACAACCGTGGCGATATCGATCCGGTGACCGCTGCCGAACTGGCCAAAACCTTCGGCGTGAGGGTGTATACGATAGGTGTCGGAACGAAAGAAACGGCACCGTATCCTTTCCAGACAGCCGCCGGTGTCATCTACCGGAATATCAAGGTGGATATCGACGAAGACGTGCTCAAACAGATTGCCGCCACAACGGGCGGTGTCTATTACCGTGCCACCGACAATGCTGCACTGGCTAATATTTATCAGCAAATCAATCAGTTGGAAAAGACTAAAATGCAGGTGAAAGAGTACAGCAAGCAACAAGAGGAATATCGACCTTTTGCCTTGGCCGCTTTTGTCTTGCTCTGTCTTGAACTGCTGCTGCGTCAGTTGTTACGTAGTCTGCCTTAGTCATGTAAGGATTTGCCGCTTTAAGGAATTGTCGCTATGTTTAGATTTGAACATCCACAATATTTGTACCTTTTGGTATTGGTGCCGCTCTTGCTGGCCTTGTTTCTGTACCGCAACGCCTTGCGCCGGAAACAGTTGAAGCGTTTGGGTGCCCCGGAGTTGATGGCTTGTCTGATGCCCGATGTGTCGCGAGCGCGAGCTGTCTGGCATATCGTGTTGCAACTGCTTGCCCTCAGTGTCTGCGTCTTTATGATAGCCGGGCCGCAGTTCGGTTCCAAGCTGGAAAAACAGCACAAAAAGGGTAGGGAACTGATGATAGCACTAGACGTGTCCCGTTCAATGAATGCACAGGACATCGCTCCCAGCCGTTTGGAAAAGTCGAAGCAGACGCTGGCCAAGCTTATCGATGCCTTGGCCGACGACCGAATCGGGCTGGTGGTGTTTGCCGGTGAGGCCTTCACGCAACTGCCCATCACTGTAGACTATGTGTCGGCCAAAATGTTCCTGCAGTCGATATCCACCGATATGATGCCCGTGCAGGGTACAGAAATATCTTCGGCTTTGTCGCTGGCGCTGCGCTCTTTCGGTGCCAAGACCGAGGCCGACCGTGCCATTATCCTTATTACCGATGGCGAGAACCACGACACCCGTGCGGTGGAGCAGGCCAAGGCTTGTCTGGAACAAGGCGTTCGCGTGCATGTGATTGGCATGGGTCTTCCCAAGGGCGCTCCTATTCCCACTGGCCGCAACAACGAGTTTCACAAAGACCGTGATGGCAATGTGGTTATCAGCAAACTGAACGAGGAAATGTGTCAGCAGATAGCCCAAGCCGGCGGTGGCGTTTATGTGCGCAGCGATAATTCCAATGCCGCACTACGTATGCTTATGCAGGAACTCGACAAGATGAACCAGACCGACATCGAGAGTTCCTATTACAGCGAATACGATGACCAATTTCCGTCCTTGGCCGCTTTGTTGCTGCTTATCCTCTTGATAGACATGCTGATACTGGAAAGAAACAACGAAAAACTGAAGGGCATCAAATTATTCTGAAAAATGAAAGCTATGAATAAATACATCGTTTTGCTGCTCTGCCTGCTGATGGCTGTGCCTTTGATGGCGCAAAAAACTGAGCGCAGACAGATGGTTCAGGGTAACAAGCTCTACGAGGAAGAAAAGTATACCGAGGCCGAGATAGCCTATCGCAAAGCTTTGGAAGAGAAGGCGGAATCAGCCAGAGTCAAGATGAACTTGGGAGATGCGCTCTATAACCAACAGAAATTCAACGAGGCCTTGGAGCAATACCAATTGTTGGCTGCTGACAACAATCTGGACAAGGGTCTTCAAGCCGATGCGTTCCACAATATTGGCAACGTGATGATGCAGGCTCAGGACTACGGCAAGGCTGTGGAGGCTTACAGGCAGTCGCTGATACGGCGTCCGGGCGATGACCAGACGCGCTACAATTTGGCTATGGCGCAAGCATTGCTCAAACAGCAGCAGGAACAACAACAGCAGCAACAAGACCAACAGCAAGAGCAGCAACAAGACAAACAAGACCAACAACAGCAAGAGCAACAACAACAGCAGCAACAACAAGAGCAGGAGCAACAACAACAGAATAAACAACAGGAACAACAGCCTCAGGATGCCCAGGAACAGATAAGCAAGGAACAGGCTCAGCAGTTGCTCGATGCGCTGATGCAAGACGAAGCCGAGGTGCAGGATAAAGTGAAACAGCTGCAGATGCAACAGTCGCAGGGCAAGAAAATAGATAAAGATTGGTAAGATGAACAATATGCTCAAACAGCTAAGTTTGATTTGTCTGCTGATAATGTCGGCCAGTGTTATGGCTGCGCAAGACCAGCAGGCTTCCTTTACAGTAGAGGCTCCGTCGAAAGTGGTGGTGGGGCAGCAGTTTACCGTGAGCTATGTCTTTACGAACATGGATCACAAAGATTTTCGTGAACCCGAATTCAAGGATTTTAATCTGCTCTACGGCCCATCCACATCATGCTCGTCGTCGGTGCAGTTCGTCAATGGCAAGCGCAATTCCGTTTCAGAATATCGTTACACCTTTTGTCTGTCGGCCGATAAGGAGGGTACTTTTACCATTCCGGCCGCCACAGCTACGGTAAAAAAGGAAAAGGTCAGTTCCAACACGGCCAAGGTGACGGTGTTGCCTGAAGACAAGAACGCCGCTTCGTCGGCAGTGTCGTCATCGTCGGCGGCGCGCTCGGGCAGCAGTGCGACATCGGCCTCGTCGCAGTCGCTCACCGAAGAGAACCTTTTTGTCCGCGCCATTGCTTCCAAGACCAAGGTCTACGAACAGGAGGCTATCATCTTGAGTTACAAGCTTTATACCCGTGTGGATATTGCCGGTCTTAACCGGGTGGATTTTCCTGAATACAAGGGCTTTATGACGCAAGATGTGGAGATTCCCCAAGATAAGCAATGGGACATGGAAAACTACAATGGTTTGAACTACCGCACCGCTTTGCTCAAGCAAGTGGTCCTTTTTCCTCAACAGGCCGGCAGTTTGAAGATAGAACCCGCCAGTTTCGATGCTGTCGTTCGCTTGCGGGTGCAGTCCAATGCCTCATCGCGCAGTATTTTCGACAACTTTTTCGAAAGCTACCAAGATGTGAATAAGACGCTCAAATCCAAGCCTTTGACTATCCATGTGGAGGCCTTGCCCTTTGGCAAACCGGCTTCTTTCCATCCTTTCAGCGGCAGCCTCAATCTGAGTTCGGAAATCTCTTCACAACAGGTCAAAGCCGATGAGGCCGTGACTTTGCGTTTGAAATTGACGGGTAAGGGCAATATGAAGATGCTGAAAACGCCCGACATCAAGTTTCCTGCCGATTTCGATGTCTACGACCCCAAGACCGACAATCAGTTCAAGACGACTGCCAATGGTATGTCGGGCAGCAAAACCATTGAATATCTGGTTATTCCGCGCTACGCCGGTACTTTCGAGATTCCTTCTGTAGAGGTCTCCTATTTCGACCTGGCCAGCCAATCGTACAAGACTTTGCGCACGCAACCCTATACACTTAGCGTAGACCGAGCCGACCAGCAGGATGCGTTGGTGACGGGTAATTACACCGGCGGAACGGCCAAGCAACAGGTTCGCGTGCTGGGACAGAATATCCGTTACCTGAAGACCGGTCCGCTCAATTTGCAGCAACAGCCCGTGTTCCTCTATGCGGCCGCTTGGTTCCCGTGGGTCTATATATTGCCTTTTGTTTTGTTTGTAGTGGTACTGGTCATTTACCGTAAGCAAATCAAAGCCAATGCCGACCTGGCCAGACAACGTACGCGCAAAGCCAACAAGGTTGCCGTCAAGCGTTTGAGACGTGCTGCAGGCTATCTTAAACAGAACAA
>CAYRHC010000049.1:0-9504 GCA_964423935.1 uncultured Bacteroidales bacterium
GGTAAGCTCTACACCAGCCAGGCCGACTTCCAGATTGTTGTGGATCCCGCTTTTGCAGCAGAAGAATACAACGTTGAACGCATCTCCATTCCCGCAGGCTTCTCGGGTACTTACTACCTGCCCGATACCAAAGAAGATCTCCTCCTTAATATCGAAGGCGACTGCAAGGGAGAGAACATCATTACGATAGCATACAATACGAATGCCGAAACTTCCGGCATCCATCCCGGCAACGTAACCATCAATGCCGGCAACTATGAAATCTCCGGCCTTAATATCAATCTTGGACAGAGCCATGTTGTAACCTATGGCGGTACCTATGGTTCGTTCGTAGCCATCACAAGTACTAGCACCCTCGTGCTGGACAAGACCACTACCATTAACACCTCTCTTTTGGTGAAGGGCGGTAGCGTAGAAGTTGCCGGTACTGTAAAGGAAGTGAAAGTAGATAAGGCAGTTGGCGCAGAAGCTACCGTTAAAGTGGCTGAAACCGCCAAGGTTGAAGACCTCTCGGTTGCTCAGGGTAGCATTGAAATTGCCGGCGAGGTAGCCAAAGTAAAAGTGGAGGAAACCGTGCCTGCTACGGCTAAGATTGTGCTGGCTCCCACGGCCAACATCACCACTTCTATGACCACCACTTCTTCGGCTCCCATCATTATCCCGACAACGAAGACCACCGCTGCCGAGTCCGACGACTCGCAAGAAACCTCCACCGGGACTCCCGCTGTTACGGAACAGACCCAGGCCAAGGTGGCCAAGATTGATGTGCAAAAGCCCACCAACGCAACATCTGACTACCAGGCTCCCGTTATCGAGCTGCAAGACGGTGCCACGATTGATAATACCACCATTTCCGGTGATGTTGTTAAAATCGAATCCGAAACTGTTGCCGCAACCAGCGAAAGCGGCGAGCAGACGCAAGCCATCGTTGTGGCCAAAGATGCCACCACTCTTAAGTATGCTCTCGAGAACGGCCGCGAAGTGAAACTGGGCGCAGCCATCGCCGGCAACTTCACTGTTGCCAAAGATGTCACTCTCGACCTCAACGGCCAGACCCTCAGCGCTACGAGCGGCAATGTTATCACCATCCAAAGTGGTGTCAGCCTCACGCTGAAGGATGCAAGCGAAGCCCACAATGGCAACATTCAAATCGCCAACGATGCCTACTCGGTAGACAACACCAACGGTACTCTTATTGTTGAAGGCATCTCGCTGGCCAATGTTTTAAGCGCCGACGGTGTCCGCTTCTACTACGTAGCTGACGAGGCCGCCCTTCGCGCCGCTCTTGCCGATACCGAAACCAACGCCATCGTTCTTAACGAAGGCATCGAACTTTCCAAGACCATCGTTCTCGCGAACGGAAGCAAGGCCGTCATCGACCTCAACGGCAACAAGCTCAGCGCCGCGTCAACGGCCACCTATAAAGATAAAATCTCCATCTTTGCCGTGAATGGTGCAAACCTCACTGTCAAGAACGGATTCCTCGGCGACGACGCGCAGAAGAATTTCTACGGGATTTATTCCGGCAGCACTTCTTCAGTAGTCATGATTGAGGATGTGACCTATGGAAAGGAGGTTACCTATGCCTTCAACGGCTCAGGCGGCAAGTTTGAAGCCAATAACAGCAAATTCTACGGTTGGCTCTCCGGCTGGCATCAGGGCGGTGCCTTCACCAACTGCGAATTCAATGTAGGCAAGGCCTTTTATGCAGCTGCCATCTGCTACGGCAATACCACGTTCGAAGGCTGCAAATTCTTCAATAACGGTGTCAATGCCGACGAGTACAACGGACCGGATGCTGACGGATACTATCGCCATAACTATGTAGTTTCCGGCTACGAGCCTGCTGAGAGCATCAGCTTCGTAAGCTGCAAGTTCATCGACGCATCTGGCATTGAGTCAGCCATTTCCTCCGCAAATCACCCATACCACGGCAAGAGCACTTGTCCTGAAGGCTGGGGCGACGGCAAGAACGAGGCTTCTTCGGTCACCGTTGACGGAGTGAAAGCCGCTACGTGCGTAGTAACAGCTGTATCCACCGTGGCAGAGCTGAACGCTGCATTTGCCGCCGGCGGAAACATCAAACTGATGAACGACCTGACCGTCACAAGTTCAATTTACCTGAATAGCGGCAAGCAGGCCACGCTCGACCTCAATGGCAAGACCATTAACATTTCCGGTTGCCGCGCGATTATCGTTGATGGTGGAGATTTGACTGTTACCGGTAATGGAAAGATGCTTGCTGCTAACAAGACGGGTGATAATAATTCGGTTCTTAATCTAGACGGCGGCACTTTGACCATAGAAAATGGCTATTATGAGGGAGCCAATGTTGTTATCGGCGTGACAGACGGTACGGCGTATATCAATAATGCTACCCTTAAAGCTCTTGAAGGCGGCTGCTGTATCCTTTCTAGATTCAACAACAGTGTAGTCAATATCAACGGAATGACATTCACCTGCGGCGGCGACGATCCTAAGGGCCCTGGCGCCTGCTGTGCTCAAGATGGTGGCATAATCAACATCTATGGTGGCACATATAACGCAGCTCCTTTGAGCAACAAGACCCATCAGCTCGAGGTTGTGCAGGCAAACTATTGCTTGTACGCTTTTCAGGATTATGATGGCAAATCTGATGGTGAGGGTGGATATTATTGGAAGGGATACATCAACGTCTATGGCGGCACCTTCCTCGATTTTAACCCTGCTAAAAATTATGCGGGCAATAGCTTTGTCGCCGACGGTTATGAGGTTGTCCAGGACGGAACCACCTACACCGTAAGGAAGGCAAGCGCCAAGTAGTTCACGAACTATATGCATCGAAAAGATAGAGGAACCTTCCGCCCGATAATATGCGGCGGTCAATAACGAAACGGTGGCAGCGACTCTTGCGAGTCGCTGCCACTTTTTTAGAGACGCAAGGCTGTTTTTGCAACTTTTCCAACATTGAGCGGGGTGGATAGAATTTTCATACAGAAAATTTGGCAAATTGCTTGATACTGTGTACTTTTGCCGCCGATGATGCAGAAGGAGGGCCCCGTTGGTCTTCCTTTCGCTTTTAATTATACCCGATGATTATGAATAAAGATGCTGTAAATCAGGTGGTTGAGCCTTGGCTGGAAAAACGCGGCTTCTTTTTGGTAGACTGCACCGTCTCGTCCGACAATGTGGTAACCATCGAATTTGAGTCGTACAAGGGCTCGGTAAACATCGACGATTGCTCCGACTTGAGCAACTTTTTCGAAACGCAATTCGATCGCGAACAGGAAGACTATTCGCTCGAAGTTTCCTCGGCCGGCATCGGCCAACCCTTCAAGGTAAAGGCTCAGTGGCTCAAGCATATAGGCAACGATGTGGAAGTGCGCCTGAAAAACGGACAGAAATTCACAGGAGTGCTGCAAAGCGCCGGCGACGAGAGCTTTTGCGTGAATGTCTTGCGCAAGGTTAAGGAAGAAGGTGCCAAACGTCCGGTGCAGAAGGTGGTAGAAGAAACCTACCCTTACAGCGAGGCCAAATCGGTGGCGCAGTACATCGAGTTCTGACGCTCGCATAAGAAAGTTTTGACGTTCGCATAAGAATCAGAAAATCAATAACAATTAATAATACAAACAAAGGAATGGCTAAGAAAACAACTCCCACCGAGGAGAAAATCAACCTGATTGAAATTTTCTCCGATTTCAAGGAATCGAAAAACATCGATCGCAGCACAATGATTAATGTGATCGTGGATTCTTTCCGCAATGTGATTGCCAAGATGTATGGCACGGACGAACAGTACGACGTTATTATCAACCCCGATAACGGCGACTTTGAAATTTGGCACAACCGCGTGGTGGTTGCCGACGAAGACCTGACCAATCCTCAGTTGCAGATTCCTCTTAGCGAGGCCCGTCAGATTGACGAAGACTTCGAGGTGGGCGAGGAAGTGACCAAGAAGATTCATTTCAGCGAGTTCGGCCGTCGCGCCATCTTGAACTTGCGTCAGACCTTGGCATCGCGCATTATGGAGCTGCAGAAGGAAAACCTCTATGCGCGTTTCAGCGAGATGGTGGGCCAACTGGTGAGTGCAGAAGTTTATCAAATTTGGAAAAAGGAAATTCTTTTGCTCGACGACGAGAACAACGAAATGCTCTTGCCCAAGCAGGAACAGATTCCCAGCGACTTCTACCGCAAGGGTGAAACGGTGCGTGCCGTTATCGAACGTGTCGACAACAAGAACAACAACCCGAAAATCATCCTTTCGCGTACTTCTCCCGCTTTCCTGGAAAGACTGTTCGAATTGGAAGTGCCCGAAATACACGACGGCCTTATCAACATCAAGGGCGTGGCCCGCATTCCCGGCGAAAGAGCCAAGATTGCCGTTGAGTCTTACGATGACCGTATCGACCCTGTGGGTGCCTGCGTAGGTGTGAAGGGTTCGCGTATCCACGGCATCGTCCGCGAGTTGCGTAACGAAAACATCGATGTTATCAACTATACGCCCAATATCCGTTTGTATATCCAGCGCGCGCTCAGTCCCGCCAAGATTTCTTCTATCCGTCTGGACGAAGACAACAAGCAGGCTTCCGTTTGGTTGAAACCCGAAGAAGTTTCCCTGGCTATCGGTAAGAACGGTAACAATATCAAGCTGGCAAGTATGCTTACCGGCTATCAGTTGGATGTGTTCCGCGAAACGGACGAGGACGACGATATCTTCCTGGATGAATTCAAGGATGAAATCGATGAATGGGTAATCAACGCCCTGAAGTCTATCGGTTGCGATACTGCCCGTGACGTGCTGGCCATTCCTCGCGAGACGCTGATTGAAAAAGCCGACCTCGAAGAGTCTACTGTGGACGATGTCCTTGCTATTTTGAAAGCCGAGTTTGACGAAACAGAAAACTAAGATTTATGCCCGTAAGATTAAGTAAGATATTAAAAGAAGTACAGCAAGTACAGCAAATAGGTTTGTCTTCCTTGGTGGAATATCTGCGCAAGGAAGGTATCGAAGTGGAGAACGACCCCAATGTAAAGGTGTCGGACGAAGCTTATGCCATTCTGTGGAAGAAATTCGGACAAGGCGATATGCCTGCCAAGAAGGTTGAGGCTCCGGCTCCCAAGGACGAGCCCGCCGCCAAGCCGGAAGTTTCGGCTGAAAAGCCCGCCGCTGCCAAAAAGGAGGGGCAAGCCTTCGAGCGTCAGCAGTACAAACCTTTGGGCAAGATAGACTTGAATGCAGTGGGCCTGCCCAAGAAGGAGCAGGAAACGTCCGCAGCACCAGCGGTGGAAGAAAAACCGGTGGAGAAACCGGTGGAACAACCCAAGGAACAGCCGGTGAAAGCTGAGGAAACGCCGGTGGAGCAGCCTGTGTCCGTTGAAAAGCCCTTGGCCGAGCCGGAACCGACGGTAAAACCGGAACCCGTGGCCGTTGAACCCAAGGCTGAACCCATAGTAGAACCGGTAGTTGAGCCGACTCCCGCCGAGGAACCGGCCACTGATGAAATAACCGAAGAACCTGCCGTTTCCGATCAGCCCGCCGCTGAACCTCAGACAGAAGCCGAGGCCAAGCGTCACGATGAGGTTTTCAAGTTGGGTGTGGAAAAGGTGCCCGGTCTGAAAGTGCTGTCTACCATCGACTTGGATTCCATCAACCAATTTACGCGGCCCAAGAAGAAGACCAAGGCTGAGCGTCAGAAGGAGCAGGAAGAGCGCCGTCAGCAACAGGCTGCCGCCAACAAGCAGAAAGCTGCCGACAATGCCGCCAACCAAACAGACCACGCCGCTCACGAAGCGCATGCCCAGCAAGCCGGCGATGCCCAGAACAAGAAGAAACGCAACCGTATTCGCGACGGCAAGGTGCGCGTAGAGGCTTCCGACTACAATAATCAGGGCAATCAGGGAGGACAAGGCAACTTCCATTCCAAGGACCAGCACAACAAAAACAATAAGAACAACAAGTTTGGTGGCAAGCCCGACTTTAACGAAGAAGATGTTTCCAAACAGGTGAAGGAAACGCTGGCCCGTCTGAGCGCCAAACCAAAAAAAGGCGTACAGTACCGCAAAGACAAGCGTCAGGCTGCCTCGCAGCGTATGCACGACCAGCAGGAACAAGAATCGCGCGAATCGCGTATTATCAAGCTGACCGAGTTCGTTACGGTAAACGACTTGGCTACGATGATGAATGTGAGCGCCGTGCAGGTTATCTCCAAGTGTATGGAAATGGGCCAGATGGTATCCATCAACCAACGTCTCGATGCTGAAACCATCAACATCGTGGCAGACGAGTTCGGCTTCACCACCGAATATGTGAGTGCCGAAGTGCTGCAGGCTATCCATGTGGAAGAAGACAAGGAAGAAGATTTGGTACCGCGTCCGCCTATCATTACGGTGATGGGTCACGTAGACCACGGTAAGACTTCGCTGCTCGACTATATCCGCAACACCAACGTCATTGCCGGTGAAGCCGGCGGTATTACGCAGCACATCGGTGCCTACAGCGTTACCTTGGACGACGGACGCGAAATCACCTTCCTCGATACGCCCGGTCACGAAGCATTTACCGCCATGCGTGCCCGTGGTGCCAAGATGACCGATATTGCCATCATCATTGTGGCTGCCGACGACGACGTGATGCCCCAGACCAAGGAGGCTATTTCGCACGCATCCATCGCCGGTGTACCTATTGTATTCGCCATCAACAAGATAGATAAGCCCTCCGCCAATCCCGAGCATATCAAGCAGCAGCTGGCCGAGATGAATTATCTGGTAGAAGATTGGGGTGGCAAGTATCAGTCGCAGGATATTTCGGCCAAGACTGGTTTGCATGTGGCAGAACTGCTCGACAAAGTATTGCTCGAAGCTGAAATGCTCGACCTGAAGGCCAACCCCAACAAGCGCGCGCTGGGTTGCATCATCGAATCGTCTTTGGACAAGGGCCGCGGCTACGTGGCTACGGTCTTGGTTCAGAACGGAACCTTGCATGTGGGTGATATCATGGTGGCCGGACCGTATTTCGGACGTATCAAGGCCATGTTCAACGAGCGTGGACAGAAAATGCAGAAGGCCACGCCGGGCCAGCCCGCTCTGGTGCTGGGTCTGAACGGTGCGCCTCAGGCCGGTGATAACTTCAACGTGATGGAAACCGAACAGGAAGCCCGTGAGGTCGCTTCCAAGCGTGAGCAGTTGCAGCGCGAACAAGGTCTGCGTACCAGCACCACGCTGACGCTGGCCGAAATCGGGCGCCGTATCGCCATTGGCAACTTCAAGGAACTGAATCTTATCGTCAAAGCCGATGTGGACGGTTCTGCCGAGGCCTTGCAAGACTCGCTTATCAAGCTGAGCACCGAACATATCAAGGTGAATGTCATCCACAAGGGCGTGGGCCAGATTTCCGAATCGGACGTTACGCTGGCTTCGGCTTCGGATGCCATTATCATCGGTTTCCAGGTGCGTCCTTCTATCCCCGCCCGACGCAATGCCGAAAAAGAAGGTGTCGACATTCGTCTGTACTCGGTTATCTACGATGCCATCGAAGAAGTGAAGGCGGCCATGGAGGGTATGCTTTCGCCCGTCATCAAAGAAGAAATTCTGGGTTCGGCCGAGGTGCGCGAAATCTTCAAGATCTCGAAGGTGGGCACTGTGGCCGGCTGTATGGTGAAGGACGGCAAGATAAAGCGTGGCACCAAGGTGCGCCTTATCCGCGACGGTATCGTTATCTACACGGGCGAGATGGCTGCCTTGAAGCGTTTCAAGGACGATGCCAAGGAAGTTACCGTCGGGTTCGAATGCGGTATGAGCATTGTGGGTTACAACGACATTAAAGTTGGCGACTACATTGAATCGTTCGAAGAACACGAAGTTAAGCAAAGCCTGTAAGGGATGAATGTGATGGACATTGTTCTGGTGATAATTGCGCTGCTGGCCTTTATTTCCGGTTGGCGCAAGGGACTGATAAGCGCGGTGGGCGGAGTGATTGCCTTGGTAGCCGGTTTGGCAGCTGCACGCAGGTACGCTCCCGACTTGGCCGTGACGCTGGGCGGATACTGGACCGAAATGGACAACAAGGTGGTGTATATCATCGCTTTTGCTATCGTCTTTGTCGGGGCGGATTTGCTGGTTTCCTTGCTGGCTTGGCTGGTGGAAAAGCTGGTGAAAACCCTGCTTTTGGGTTGGGTGAACCGTTTGTTCGGTGCCGTGCTTTCCGTGCTCATTGCGGCTTTTATCATGAGTATCGTGTTGAATATCTATGAGTTTGCCGACAAGAAGCACTTGCTCATTCCCGAAAAAGTCATCCAGAGCTCTGCGCTTTACAAGCCTGTTCTAGATATGGCACCGACCTTCATCCCCGAACTGAAGAGTCTTTACGAGGACAACTTCAGCATCGAAAAGGCGGTCGGCGGCCGGAAACAACAAATTTGAACCATATGGAAAAGTCTACGGATCAGCATATTATAGACGAAGTTACGAGCGGGGAATACAAACACGGATTTGTAACCGACATCGAAACGGAAGTGGTGCCCCGTGGTCTGAACGAGGACATCATCCGCTATATTTCGGCTAAGAAACAAGAACCCGAATGGCTGTTGGAATTTCGTCTGAAGGCCTTCCGCTATTGGCAGGGTCTTACTATGCCCTCTTGGGCGCAGCTGAAGATTCCGGAAATTGATTATCAGGACATTATCTATTTTGCCGCTCCCAAGACACAGCAAGATGATAACAAGGAGGGTATCGACCCCGAACTGCTGAAGACTTTCGACAAGCTGGGCATTCCCCTTGAGGAACGCGAGCATCTTTTGAGCGGCGGTACGGCCGTTGATGCCGTGATGGACAGCGTGTCGGTCAAGACCACGTATAAAGAGAATCTGGCCGAACTGGGTATCATCTTCTGCTCCATTTCAGAGGCCGTGAGGGAATATCCCGATTTGGTGCGCCAGTATTTGGGCAGTGTGGTGCCTTATCGCGACAACTTCTTTGCAGCGCTGAACTCGGCCGTTTTCAGCGACGGCTCGTTCGTGTATATTCCCAAGGGCGTGCGCTGTCCCATGGAACTGTCTACCTATTTTCGCATCAATGCGATGAACACGGGCCAGTTCGAGCGCACCTTGATTGTGGCCGACGACGACAGTTATGTCAGCTATCTGGAGGGTTGCACCGCTCCCATTCGCGACAAGGCCCAGTTGCACGCGGCCATCGTGGAGATTGTGGTGAACGACCGCGCCGAAGTGAAGTACTCTACGGTGCAGAACTGGTTCCCCGGCGATAAATTCGGCCGTGGCGGCATTTACAATTTCGTGAGCAAACGCTGTCTGTGCAAGGGTCATCGTTCCAAAGTGTCGTGGACGCAGGTGGAAACGGGTTCGGCCATTACGTGGAAGTATCCTTCCTGTGTGCTGCAGGGCGACGACTCGGTGGGCGAGTTCTATTCTGTGGCGGTGACCAACAATTACCAGCAGGCCGATACGGGGACCAAGATGATACATTTGGGCAAGAATACCCGCAGCACCATCGGTTCTAAGGGAATATCGG
>CAYRHC010000050.1:0-9462 GCA_964423935.1 uncultured Bacteroidales bacterium
GGGCCGCCCTTCGTTTTATCAGCGGGCTGCGGGGCACCCCGAGCCGCCGCTATCCGCACTTGGAGTATTCGCAATTGGAGCAGTGCGTGCATCCTTCTTGCTTGACCAGCTGACTGCCGCATTGCGGACAAACTTCGCCCTTGATGATACCGTCGGGCAAATAGTTCTTCAACGCACGTTCCACACCGTTTTTCCAAGTGTTGATGGAATGGTTGTCGAGTTCGAGGCTGCCCACCAGTTTCAGCACCTGGTCGATGGGCATACCGTAACGCAACACGCCCGAAATCAGCTTGGCGTAGTTCCAGTATTCGGGATTGAACTTGTCAGACAAGCCTTCGACCGTGGTCTTGTAGCCGCGTCGGTTCGAGAACTGGAAGTCGTAGCGCTTGCCGTTTTCATCCACATTCTTGATGATTTTGCCATGCGTCACGTTCTTGGGCAAGGCAATGCCATCGTCATCGTCCTGGATACCGGTGAAAATTTCATAAGGACGGCCGTTCTGCAGTCCGATAAAGGCTATCCATTTTTCCTTGTTGTTTTGGAAACGCAGCACATCAGCCTCCAATTCCTTGGGACGCACCAGCGTAAGGGCTGCGGGAGCGGCGGTTTCCTCTTTCTTGGCCGGGGCGGTGGCATCTACCAACACGCCTGCACGCGAACCGTCGCGGTAAACCGTGCAACCCTTGCAGCCGCACTTCCAAGCCTCAACGTAGAGCTCGTTCACCAGTTCTTCGCTGACATCGGAGGGTAGGTTGATGGTGACACTGATAGAGTGGTCTACCCATTTCTGAATGCGCCCTTGCATGCGTACTTTCTGCAGCCAGTCCACATCTTTGGAAGTGGCTCCTGCGTAGGGCGAGCGGGCCACCAGCGCGGCCAGTTCTTCGGGGCTGTAATGCTGTTGCGGGTCGAGACCTTGCGTTTGCATCCACACCTTGAACTTTTCGTGGAAGACGATGAATTCCTCCCATTTTTCGCCGTTTTCGTCCATGAAATCGTAAGACTTGGCCTCTTCGTTGGCATTG
This sequence comes from uncultured Bacteroidales bacterium, assembly GCA_964423935.1. Lineage (GTDB taxonomy): Bacteria > Bacteroidota > Bacteroidia > Bacteroidales > UBA1402 > UBA1757. The sequence goes on from CAYRHC010000050.1 coordinate 1,026, forward strand.
ATTTTGCGGCGGCGCTTGTACACCAGCATAAAGGCCGGTTCTATGCCCGAAGTGGTCTGCGACATAAGGCTGGTGGTGCCGGTGGGTGCAATGGTAAGGCAGGCAATGTTGCGGCGTCCGTTCTTGGCTATGGCCTGACGCAGTTCTTCGCTGACACCCAAAAGACGGTTCAAGAAAGGATTGTCCTTTTCTTTTTCGGCATTGTAGATGGGAAAGGCACCGCGTTCGCCGGCCAACTTGGCCGATGACAGATAGGCTGAAACGGCCAAAGTCTGCTGTACTTTTTCGGCGAAGTCGCAGGCTTCGGGGCTGCCGTAGCGCAGGTTCATGGCGGCCAACATATCGCCTTCGGCCGTAATGCCTATGCCCGTGCGGCGGCCTTTGAGAGATTTCTCGCGAATCTTCTGCCAAAGCTCGCGCTCGCAGCGCTTGACATCTTCGCGCTCGGGGTCCGACTCGATTTTGGCCAGGATGGTGTCTATTTTCTCCATCTCCAAGTCGATGATATCGTCCATAATGCGCTGGGCCAGGGCAACGTGCTGTTTGAACAGTTCGAAATTGAAGTGGGCACCCTTGGTGAAGGGCTCTTCCACATACGAGTACAGGTTCAGCGCCAGCAGACGGCAACTGTCGTAAGGGCAAAGCGGGATTTCGCCGCAGGGGTTGGTGGAAATGGTGCGAAAACCTTCGTCGCTATAGCAGTCGGGTAGGGATTCGCGGATGATGGTGTCCCAAAACAGCACGCCCGGTTCGGCGGCCAGCCAGGCATTGTGGATAATCTTTTTCCAAAGCGTGGCGGCTTCGATTTCTTTGGTGAACTTGGGCTGGTCGGCATCGATGGGGAATTGCTGGCGATAAATGCCGTTGCTCAAGGCAGCGTTCATGAAGGCGTCGTCGATGCGTACCGAAATGTTGGCACCCGAGATTTTGCCTTGCTCTGTCTTGGCGTTGATAAAGTCTTCGGCATCGGGATGCTTGATGGAAATAGACAGCATCAGCGCGCCGCGGCGGCCGTCCTGGGCCACTTCACGGGTACTGTTCGAATACCTTTCCATAAATGGAACGATGCCCGTCGACGTCAGGGCTGCGTTTTTCACCGGCGAGCCCTTGGGCCTGATGCCCGACAAGTCGTGGCCCACGCCGCCGCGGCGCTTCATCAGCTGAATCTGCTCCTCGTCGGTTTTGATGATGGAACCGTAAGAGTCGGAAGTTTCCAGCTCATCGCCGATAACAAAACAGTTCGACAGCGAAGCAATCTGAAAATCGTTGCCGATACCGGTCATAGGGCTGCCTTGCGGAATAAGGTAACGGAAGTGGTCGAACAGGCCGAAGAGCTGTTCTTCGCTCAGGGGCGCAGTGTATTTCTTTTCAATACGGGCAATTTCGCTGGCCAGACGGCGGTGCATGTCGGCCGGAGTCTTCTCGTAGATGTTGCCGTAGGAATCTTTGAGGGCATACTTGGATATCCATACCTTGGTGGCCAGTTCGTCACCATTGAAATAGGCTAGGGTAGACGCGTAAATTTCCTCTTTGTCAAAGCTTTGTCTTTCCATTATAGCGATAGTTTTTAGCTGTGCAATAATACACAGAAATCGTTGCTGTCCCAAACAAGCCGGATAGATTTATTGTAAAATTTTAAGGGAAGAACTACCTTTGCCCAAGTGTGATAAATTGAATGAAAGATGCTTGAATTTATGAAACAACGCGCAACACTGCGCCAATACAGTGACCGGCCCGTGTCGCAGGAACTGCTGGACGAACTGCTCGAAATAGCTTGCCGTGCATCCAATACGGGCAATATGCAGCTTTACAGTATCGTGGTGACGCGCTCCGCTGCCATGAAACAGGCTTTGGCTCCGGCACACTTTAACCAACCGCAAGTCACTTCGGCTCCGGTGGTGCTCACTTTCTGCGCCGACCTTAACCGCTATAGCCAATGGTGCCTGCAGCGCGACGCCCAGCCCGGTTTCGACAACATACAGTCGCTGGCTTATGCCGCCATCGATGCCGTTATCGCCGCCCAGACCTTCTGCGTCGCCGCCGAAGCGCATGGCTTGGGTATCTGCTATTTGGGCACCACTACCTACAATGCCGACCAGATTGTACAGGTGCTGCATCTGCCCCAGCTGGTCATGCCCATCGCCACCGTCACTTTGGGCTATCCGGCCGCTCAGCCCCAGCCCTGTGAGCGTCTGCCTTTGGCTGCCGTGGTGCATCAGGAACGTTATCAGGACTATACGCCTCAGGCCATCGACGAACTCTTTGCCGAGAAAGAAGCCTTGCCCGCCAACCGTCATTATGTGCAAATCAACCAGAAACAGACCTTGGCTCAAGTGTTTACCGATATCCGTTACACCAAAAAAGACAACGAGTTCTTTTCGGAAGTCTTCATCGATTGTCTGCGCCGCCAAGGTTTCTTAAGCGAAAAGAAATAACCGGCCTCATGCCGACAAAAAAAATCCCGCCTCGCAAGAGACGGGATTCTTTTTTATATGGAAGAATCGATTATTCTTCGTTGGCTTCCAGCTGCTTCTTGAGAGCGGCCAGAGCGTCGATGTCGCCCAAAGTGGTCTTTTCAACCTTGGCGGCAACGGCTTCTGCAGCCTTCTCTTCGGCCTTCTTTTCGTTGGCGGCCTTCTTGGCGGCTACGCGAGCTTCCTTCTTGGCCTCGTCTTCGTGGATTCGGCTGTGAGAAAGGATGATGCGCTTGGCGTTCTTGTTGAACTCGATAACCTTGAAGTCCAGCGTTTCGCCCACCTGAGCCTGCGTACCGTCTTCCTTAATAAGGTGCTTGGGAGTGGCAAAGCCTTCGATGCCGTAAGGCAAGGCGATGACTGCGCCCTTGTCGACGATTTCGGTAATGGTGGCCTTGTGGATGCTGTCAACGGTGAAGATGCTTTCGAGGTTGTCCCAAGGATTCTCTTCGAGCTGCTTGTGACCCAAGCTCAGACGACGGTTCTCCTTGTCGATTTCCAGAACACAAACTTCGATTTCGGCACCAATCTGAGTGAATTCGCTCGGGTGTTTGATCTTCTTGGTCCAGCTGAGGTCGCTGATGTGAATCAGACCGTCAACACCTTCTTCAATTTCAACGAATACACCGAAGTTGGTGAAGTTGCGAACCTTGGCGGTGTGCTTGCTGCCAACGGCATACTTGGTTTCGATATTCTCCCAGGGATCTTCCTTAAGCTGCTTCATGCCCAAAGAAATCTTTCTCTCTTCGCGGTTCAGGGTAAGGATAACGGCTTCCACTTCGTCGCCTACAGAAAGGAAATCCTGAGCGCTGCGCAGATGCTGCGACCAGCTCATTTCCGAAACGTGGATAAGGCCTTCGATACCGGGAGCGATTTCTACGAATGCACCGTAGTCTACCAGAACGACAACCTTGCCCTTTACCTTGTCGCCCACCTTGAGGTTGGGATCCAAAGCATCCCAAGGATGAGGCGTAAGCTGCTTCATACCCAAGGCAATACGCTTTCTCTCTTCGTCGAAGTCGAGGATAACGACATTTACCTTCTGGTCGGGTTGAACAATATCGTGCGGATCGTTTACGCGGCCCCAGCTCAAGTCGGTGATGTGAATCAGACCGTCTACGCCGCCCAGGTCGATGAATACACCGTAAGAAGTGATGTTCTTGACGGTACCTTCCAGAACCTGACCCTTTTCCAGCTTGGAGATGATTTCCTTTTTCTGGAGTTCGAGTTCGGCTTCGATAAGAGCCTTGTGCGAAACAACCACGTTCTTGAATTCCTGGTTGATCTTGATAACCTTGAATTCCATGGTCTTGCCAACAAATACATCGTAGTCGCGGATGGGCTTCACGTCGATCTGCGAACCGGGCAGGAAGGCTTCGATGCCGAATACGTCGACAATCATACCGCCCTTGGTGCGGCACTTGACGTAACCCTTGACGATTTCGCCGCTTTCGAGGGCAGCGTTTACGTTCTCCCAGCTGCGAGAGGTGCGGGCCTTCTTGTGCGAAAGAATCAGCTGGCCTTTCTTGTCCTCCTGCGATTCAATATACACTTCAACTTTGTCACCGATAGCCAAATCGGGGTTGTAACGGAACTCATTCAAAGAGACGATACCATCCGATTTGAAACCGATGTTAACGACAACTTCGCGTTTGTTCATACCAATAACCGTACCGATGACAACTTCCTTCTCCTTGACGGTGTTGAGGGTTTCGTCGTAGGTCTTGGTCAATTCTTCTTTGGTAGCAGCGCCAACTACGCTACCTTTTTCGAAAGCTTCCCAGTCGAAATTGGGATCGGGTTCGAGTGCTACTTTTGCTGTTGCAGAGGCTGCTGCAACCTTAGCTTCCATAGCCTGATCTTTTGTTTCTTCGCTCATTGCAAAAGACATTAAGGGGTTAAACATGTTGATATTCAAGCTTTTGGCCGCCTTGCTTAGGCTTGATGGCAAAAAGCCCGCAAAGATAGGCAAGGCTTTTCGATTGTGCAAGGCCAGGACCGTATATTTATAAGGTGTTTTTTGCAAGATGCCAGTGTATTTTAAAGCCCGAAAGACGCGAAGTAGGAAAATTTGAATTACATTTGCCGCTGCTTAAATAATGTGAAAAAATGAATTCGCAACAATCTTTGTCGGCCTATCTGGAAAAACTTGTCAGAGAGTCATTGCAGCTGCTCCGCACACAATATGCCGCCCAGTTGCTGAGCGATTTGTACTGGCAGGTGGACCTGTCGACGGGAACCTTTGCCGTTATCGACGACAACCAGCATCAGATACTCAAAAACTCGGTCAAGGAATGGGTGGCCGACGATGATGAAAAAAACGTGTCGCTCCGCCAGGTGGAACACATCTTGCGCGACATCGTTCACAAGCTTAAGGATGAGGACTTTACCCAAGGTCTGAATATCCAGACGCCTTTCTCTATCCTGATGGTGGACGAAGAAATGGAAATCTTGTGCGAGCTCTTTTTTCTCGACGAAGACACCGTGCCGCTCGACGAGAACATTATGCAGCGTATCGATAACGAACTCGATGACTTTATCAAACAGTTGATGAAGGATTGAGCAAGGATTGAAAAATTGCCTCGAATTATTTGGCGATTTCCTGCCACTGTGCTACCTTTGCGCTCACTTTTTGATAGCCCGCCGAAATAGCTCAGTTGGTAGAGCAACGCATTCGTAATGCGTAGGTCGCCGGTTCGAGTCCGGCTTTCGGCTCAAAGCCTTGGTTCTTTGGGATTAAGGCTTTTTTTATGGAACCCGTGCGAACACAATAATGAATAAACAGATGATTATCAAGAACCTATGGAGAAAAAAGGGGGGGGGGGATTTAATGAAGAGTAAACTCCTCGGAAGAATGAAAGACTTCCTGAACAAACTTGTCAGCACCAAGTATCTGAGCGTATGGCTGGTCTTGGCTGTTGACGTTTTCTTTTCGGTATTGGTCAGCTTTATCTGCCTGCTTACCGAGAGATATGTGCTGCATTGGCCCATAGACTTCCATGTCTATAGCACTTTGTTGCTGTCTTCGCTGGGCGCCAGCCTGGTGGCTATACTGCTTTCCGGCTCATCGCGCAAGATTATCCGCTACGCGCGCATGAGAGATGTGCTCGGCTTCGTGCTGGCCGCTTTCCTCAAGGCTGTTCTTCTGATTGTTCCTTTCTCCTTTACGCTCGATGATGCTTTGAGTTTTGACGTCATCTTGATGGCCGTTATTCTGGACGCCGGCTTTACCCTGTTGGTATCGCTCTTTGTGCGTTCGCTGATGGTGGCTGTCTACGAAACGCTGGTAGAAAAAGACCGCCGTCAGAACAACCAGTTGCAGAACGTGCTTATCTACGGCATCAACAAAGAGACGGTGGCCTTGTCCATGCGTCTTAGCAACAACGTGAAATACCGGGTGATAGGTTTCTGCTCGCGCAGCGAGCACACGCGCCGTTACCTGGCCAACGACCTGCCCGTCTATCATTACGGCGACGACGACTCTTTTGCGAAGCGCCTGCGCCTGATGCGCATCGATGCTATGGTGTTTCCCACCGTCTACGATGTACAGAAAGAAGAGCAAGGCTTGCTGAAAATCTGTGAACAGCAGAAGTTGAAGGTGCTGGTGGCTCCTCCCGTCGATGAGTTGGGCAGCAAACATGGTGCCGGTGCCGTTATCCGTGAGGTGGAAATCGAAGATATCCTCAATCGGCCTGAGATTAAAATCGATATGGAGGCTGTCAAGGCCATGTTCAAGGACAAGACCATCATGGTGACGGGTGCCGCCGGCAGTATCGGCAGCGAGATTTGCCGTCAGCTGGTAAAGGTGGGTGCAGGCCGCATCATCGCCTACGAACAGGCCGAAACGCCTATGCATTACCTCCAGTTGGAAATGCGCGACAAATATCCTCACCAGAACATCGAGTGTGTTATCGGCGATGTGTTGAACGTGCAGCGTCTCGATTCCGTCTTCCGCAAATTCCGTCCCGAAATAGTCTTCCATGCCGCCGCTTACAAGCATGTGCCTCTGATGGAAGAAAACCCTTGTGAAGCTATCCGCGTGAACGTGGGCGGCAGCCGCAATATTGCCGAAATGTCGCTCAAGTACGGCGTGGACAAAATGGTGATGATTTCTACCGACAAGGCTGTGAACCCCACCAACATTATGGGCGCGTCCAAACGTATGGCCGAAATCTACGTGCAGAGTCTGGGCAAGGCGGTGCAGGACGGCCGTATTCCGGGCAAGACCAAGTTTGTCACTACGCGCTTTGGCAATGTGCTGGGTTCCAATGGCTCGGTGTTGCCCCGCTTCCGCGAGCAGATACTCAAGGGCGGCCCGGTAACAGTAACGCATCCCGATATCATCCGCTTCTTTATGAGCATCCCCGAGGCTTGCCGTCTGGTATTGCAGGCGGCTACCATCGGCCACGACAACGAGATTCTGGTCTTCGATATGGGTCAGCCCGTGCGTATCGCCGATATGGCCCGCCGTATGATAGCCTTGTCGGGATTGCGCGAAGGCGAAGATATCAAGATAGAGTATACGGGTTTGCGTCCGGGCGAGAAATTGTACGAAGAAGTGCTGAGCGACAAGGAAAAGACCATCCCCACTTCTTACGAGAAAATCCATATCGCCCAGGCCCGCAAGTATGTTTTCGAGGATGTGATAGACACTTTCGACCAGATTCAGGATAAGGCCCAGCGGGTGGAGATTCCCGAAATGGTGCGCCTCATACGCAAGTTCGTTCCCGAATACGTGCCGCGCAACTCGTGGCTTGAAAAAGTGTAGGCTGATTACCGATGGACGACCGACAACCATATTTTGTACTCTTAGGTGGAAATATGCTTTGCCGAGGGGTTTGCGAGCGTTTGCAGGCCTTCGGTTACAAGGTCCTTGTCGTCGATTGGAATGAGCGGCCCGCCGTTAGTGGCGATGAGCACTGGCCTTTGGACGTGAAAGATGCCTCCGCAGTGCTCGCGGCTCTGGAAAAAAGCGCTTATCGGATAGAGGGCGCTTTTACTTGTATCGATTTGGCAGTGCCCACGGTGAATGCCATTCATCGGCGGTATGGCCTGGCTGTGATGCCCGAGGCTTACGACCGGGTGCTGAGCAAGGAACGTATGCGCGAGGCTTGGCAGCAGGCGGGTGTTTTCAATCGCTATTCCTGCACTTACTCTCCCGGACAGGAGGAAATGCTGCTGGCGATGAACCGTCAGCGCAAGATGATTATAAAGCCTAACGTGGCGGCCAGTTCGCGAGGCATTACGGTGCTGGAAGAACAGAGCGGCCCGCTGCCGTGGCAGCGGGCCTTGGACAAGGCGCGCAACGCCTCTTACGACGGCCGCTGTTTGGTGGAAGAATTCGTCGAGGGACGCGAGTTTACCATCGATATGCTGGGCGATGCGCAGAACGTGTGGGTGTACGGCATTTCGGTGAAGTATCACTCGGCCAATACCGTCGACCACAACCGCGTGGCGGTGAAACTGCACTGGAATTCGGCTGCCTATCCCGACCGGGTATACGAGCGTCTGGCCGAGCGCGGCAAAGCTTGTTATCGCGCCTTGGGTATGAAAAACTGCTACGGCCATCTGGAAATGATTATGCGTCCCGACGGTCAGCTGTGCCCGGTGGAAATCGGAGCCCGTACCAGTGCCTACATCGCCAGTCATCTGGTGTGTCGGGCCAGCGGGCATGACTATTTGGGCGACTACATCGATATGCTGCACGGCTGGCCTTTGCCCCAGGGCGACCACATCAACGGCAGCCAGTCGGCCATGTGGTTCGGCTACGATATTCCCGCCGGGAGCGTTGTTCGGCACAGTTGCTGCTTGGCCGATTTTCTGCCCACAGGGGTGGAGGTGATGGCCTACAAACGCGACGGGCTGCAGCTTGGTCGCCGGTTTGAAGCCATTCAAGACGACAACGGCCGCGACATCGAGCGGGTTATCGGAGTGCTGGACGTTACGTTCGAAATCGCCGACCT
>CAYRHC010000051.1:0-9437 GCA_964423935.1 uncultured Bacteroidales bacterium
TACACCACCGATGCAGGGTCTGCCCCCATTTTCTGACTGATGACGGGCGAATCGGTGCGCTCACCCCAAATCTTCAGTTGTTCGATGGCAGCGGCCCGGAAGGTGTCGGCAGCGCCAAGATAAACCTTCTTGCCGTTTTTGTGGAATTGATGCGCCAGCTTGCCGATGGTAGTGGTTTTACCCACACCGTTGACACCAACCACCATAATAACATAAGGTTTGCTGTCGAGCGGAGCATCGAAATCTTTGAACTCTTCCAGCTTGTTCTCGATAAGCAAGTTTACAATCTCTTCCTTGAGGATGCTGTGGAGTTCGTCCGTATTGAGGTATTTGTCGCGTTTGATGCGTGCCTGTATGCGGTCGATAATGCGCAGGGTCGTATCTACTCCAACATCAGAAGTAATCAGGATTTCTTCGAGTTGGTCGAGTACTTCGTCGTCGACGGTGGATTTGCCGGCAATGGCGCGCCCGATTTTCGAGAACACGCTTTCCTTGGTTTTGGCCAGTCCCTGATCCAGATTGGCTTTTTTGTCTTTGGAGAAAATACTGAATATACCCATAATTGGTTTGCGTTATCGGTAGAAAAATAAAAAATAGCTTGCTCCTAATGGTTAAGAAACAAGCTATTGTAAAGATCTTTTATCAAGATATTCAAGTTATTTCTTGAGATATTCGTTGACTTTTTCGTTGGGAACCATCTCTTCGTTAAAGGCGTAAGCACCAGTCTTGGGAGACTTCACCATTTTGATGATTTTTACAGAAGTACGACCTTCACCTGTCTGCATACTTGCAACTGCTTTCTTTGCCATAGTCTTATACCTTATTTAATTTCTTTATGAACGGTGACGCGCTTGAGGAAAGGATTGTATTTCTTCAGTTCCAGACGGCCAGTCGTGTTCTTACGGTTCTTGGTAGTAATGTAGCGAGAGATGCCGGGCACGCCGGTTTCTTTCTGTTCGGTGCATTCCAGGATAACTTGCACTCTATTTCCTTTTGCTTTCTTTGCCATAACGCTAATCTCCTTAGTTAAGAATTAATACATCCTCCATACGCAAATAACCGGCTGCCACTGCATCGTTCATAGCTGCGTTCAAACCCTTGCGGTTGATGTCACGCAATCCGGCGGCAGAAATGGTAAGTGCAATCCAACAATCCTGTTCTACCCAATAGAACTTCTTGCTGAAGAGATTGACATTGAATTTTCTCTTAGTGCGTCTCTTAGAGTGAGAAACGTTATTGCCAATCATTGCTCGCTTTCCTGTGATTTGACAAATCTTTGACATTTCAGTTGATATTTAATGGTTTATATTTTTTCCAATTTTAGCGGCTGCAAAGTACGGCAATTTTTAGATAAAACACAAGTATTTGATGGAAGATTTTTCTTCCAAAATACAACAATTCGCCAAATGTCTGAGAACCAAATGGTTACTAAATAGCGACACTGGAAAACGGTGCTGCGTCTATGGGGCAGAAATCGTGGTCTAAGTACTTGAAATAGCCGCAGATAGCCACCATGGCAGCGTTGTCGGTGGTATACGACAATTTGGGCAGATGTATGCGCCATCCGTAACGTTGCGCGTAAGCCTGAAAGGCATTGCGCAGTCCGCTGTTGGCCGAAACGCCGCCGGCTACCGCCACTTCCTTGATGCCGTAAGCCTTGCTTGCTTTGTAGTCTTTGTCCATAAGGATATCTACGACGGTCTGCTGCAGGGATGCACACAAATCAGCCTTGTTTTCTTCGATGAAATCGGGATTTTTGGCCACTTCATCGCGCAGGCGGTAGAGGAAGGATGTCTTCAGTCCGCTGAAGCTGTAGTCGAATTGGGGAATGTGCGGTTTGCTGAACTGGAAGGCCTTGGCATTGCCCTCTTTGGCCAAGCGGTCGATGTGCGGACCGCCCGGATAAGGTAGCCCCAGCATCTTGGCACACTTGTCGAAGGCTTCGCCCGCGGCGTCATCGATGGTTTGACCGATAATTTCCATGTCCTTGTACGATTTTACCAGCACGATCTGCGAGTTGCCGCCGGAAACCAACAGACAGAGAAAGGGAAACTTCGGAGCTTCGTGGCGATTGTCTTTTTCTTGGACGAAATGCGCCAGAATGTGAGCCTGTAAGTGGTTCACCTCTATCATGGGAATCTCCAGCGCGCGGGCGAAGCCTTTGGCAAAGGAACTGCCCACCAGAAGCGAACCCATCAGGCCCGGACCGCGCGTATAGGCCAGTGCACTCAAGTCGCTTTTGTTGACGCCTGCCTGCTTAAGGGCCAGGTCGACCACGGGAACGATGTTGTGCTGATGGGCTCTCGAAGCGAGCTCCGGCACCACGCCGCCATAGAGTTCATGCACTTTCTGGCTGGCGATGACATTGGACAAGAGATACTCGCCTTCGAGTACGGCGGCTGAAGTATCGTCGCAAGAAGATTCTATGGCGAGAATATAAACAGGTCTCATTTTTATCACTATCTTTGCAAGATTATAATCGGTCGTAAAACGGCCACAAAATTACATTATTTTCTTTTGAAAAAGAAGACGCGCATAGGCTATTTGGTGGTGCTGGGTGTTCTGGCCTTCATTTTCATACTGTCGGACAACAGCCGTTTCCAGCAGTATGTGCTGCGCCCCGCACTATGTTCGTCGCTGCGTTCGCAAAACCTTGACGTTGAGGTGGATTCGCTGCGTTGGCACTGGGCGTCTTCGCGTTTGGAACTCTTTGGCATAAGCTGCCGCGACCGTCAACAGGCTTCCGTGTTGGGTCTGCACTACCTCGAAGCCGACCTCAAACCGCTTGATTTGCTTTGGCGACAGCTACACCTGACGCGCCTTCGCTTGCACGCGCTGCAGGTGGACCTCCCTGCCCTGCTTGCTACAATCGGTTCGGAAAACTCCAGTCCGGGCGGCTCCCTGCGTCTTAAGGTAGACCAGGTTTTGCTCACACAGTCTTGTTTGCAGTATGAACAGTCGTTGGATTTGCGCCAAATACGCGCCAGACTGGCTTTCTCGCTGGCTCAGGAACGCAAGTGGCTCCGCATAGACGACTTGCATTTCGAACGCACCGATGGTTTCACGCTCGACCACTTTGCCCTTCAAGCCTCACTCGATGACGAAGGTCTGCTGGAAATGCCCCTTTTTGACCTACAACTGCCCCAGTCGTATATCAAGCTCGACACGCTGACCTGTCGCTTGGGCGATACGACACTCAACTGCGTGGAACTGCTACGCCCCCTAAAGTTGAAGGCCAACATCTCAACGGCCGATTTTCCCCGTTTGCAGACAGGTTTGCAGGAAGCAGAGCTGCAAGCCCCGGCTTTCCAAGTGGACTTGCTGGCCTCCGGCACGATGGACAATCTTAATGTCGGCAGATTGGAGATACTTGATAATCTTGGCGTTACATCGATAAATCTAAAGGGAAACCTGCAACATGTCCAGCATCAAGAACAGCGTCAGATTGAGGCTCAGTGTTCGCAAGTCAGCGTGGAGGCTCAGGAACTGTTGCAATATGCACAGGCTCTTTTTCCCGAGTTGGACCTGTCTTTGCCTCTGGATTTGTTGCAGAAGTTGGGTTGCGTTTCCTTCAATGGTCTTTGTAGTCTGAAAAGCACTCAGCTCTCGCTCGACGGATGCTTGTCGACCCAACCCGGCGATATTGACTTGAACCTGTGTCTTGACAGACAAGACCAGGACAACTACCGTTGCCAGGCTGATTTAGACCTGCCTTCTTATCGTTTCGACCGCATTCTCAACCCCGAAGTGTTTACCGGCAGCGGCTCCATTGCCCTGCAGGCCGATGTCGTTTTCAACGCTTCCGGCCTACGTCAGGCTGATGTCAAGTCGCAGGTGCGTCGCCTATCGCTGCTTGATTACGACTACCGCCACTTGACGCTCGATGTCCAGGTTCCATCGCCGTCTTCTTGCCGGATTAATCTCGATGCCGATGATCCCAACTGCCTACTGAGTGCCAATGCTTTGTTAAAGAACGGCACTGCAGAAAAGGTCTATCAGGCCACGGTGGAGGCTGTCCATCTTAATTTGCCCGCGCTACAGTTACTCTCGGGCGACAAGGCCGGTGCGCATTTGTCTTTTACGATGGATACGCAGTTGCAAGGCGACACTTTGGAACGGCTATGGGGCTATTGTCGACTCGATTCCATCGAATTATCACATCGGAACACGCAGTATTCGCTGCCCTCGCTGGTGCTGAACAACTGTCCTCAAGGCGATTACGCCCATCTTGAGTTGCGCTCTGAGCAGATAAATGCCGATGCCTACGGCGATTTCAATATCAAGCATCTGCTACATGACTTTCAGTCGAATGTGCTGGCGCGTTATCTGCCGAGCCTGTTTACGGTTCTTCCCCAAGACGATGCCCGTTTGCGCAACCGGTTTTCATTCCAAGTGGACATCGCTTCTACCGACACCTTGGCCAAGGCTTTTTCCTTGCCGCTTTCGGTGGTGGATACGGCTACCATCAAGGGCTATTATTACGATGAAAAGCATATTTTCTCTCTCGCGGCCGAAAGCGGCAAGTTGCGCGTTCAGAATCAATTGCTGGAAAACCCTCGCCTGAACATCGACAACAAGGCCGGTCAACGTATCGACTTTAGCTTGCAGGCCAATCTGCCGGGTAAAAGTCATACCTTCTATCTTGACATGAACGCCAAGAGTTTGGCTGACAGCCTTTTGATGGATGTCTGCATGGAAATGGACCAGCACCAGCCTTTTGCCAGCCTGCAAAGCCGACACCGTTTTTTGCGCAACGAGCGGAAACAAGTCTGCATCAACAACGAAGTAACCATCCCTTATCTGCTTTGGAAAGAGGCCAGATGGCAGTTGGATACAGCCTTGATAGCCTATCATCCGGAAAAATTGCTGGTGGATGGCTTTCATCTGTACAACCAATACGGAAGTTCGATTCAAGCCGACGGAACTATTTCCCGGCAAGATTGCGACAGTCTTTTTGTCAAATTGCATGAGTTGGACATCAGCTATCTGACGCGCATTAAGAAAGAACCCAGGCCTCGTGCCATGCATTTGGGCGGCTATATCACGGCCGATGCCGCTCTGCAGTTCCTTATGGACGATATTCAAGTGGATGCCGATGCCACGGTGCGCGATTTCCAGCTGAACGAAGTGGTCATGGGTGATTTGGACGCCGATTTGGCCTGGAATCAAGAGCAGTCTTGCTTGGATGCCTACGCGCTGGTGAAATCGGGCGATTTGCAGACCGGCCGCATCAACGCTTGCTATGCCCCGGCCGAAGACTCTCTCAGACTCGATATCTCGTCCGAGGGGTTGCCCTTGGGTTTTGTCTCGCATTTCACCGACCGTTTCCTGACGCTGAGTGCCCAAGCCTATGGTAAGGTGGTTGTGGTCGGTAAGCCCGTCAAGGACAGATGGTATGTCTTGGCCGATGCCTATGCGGCCGACGGTGAACTCTATTCGCCCCATACCGACACGCGCTACAGCTTTGCCGATTCCGTTAAGCTGACCGAACACGGGCTACATTTCAATCATTTGGTACTTTACGACAACAACCACAACACAGGGGTTCTCGATGGCAGCATCTATCATACTAACTTCTTCGATTTCAGCTTTGATTTGGGTGCCGAGCTCGACCGTTTCCAGGTGCTCGACCTGCCTGCGTCCAGTCAGAGCGATTTCTACGGCAATATTGTGGCCAGCGGTAAAATTCGCGTCAACGGCCATGAGAAAGACCTGCATGTCGATGCCAATATTAAGACCGAAGATCCCAGCAACCTCTATCTGACCTTGTCCGAAAGCAGCGATGTCAATTACGGCTTCATCACCTTTGTCGATAAGGATGCGCAAGGCCAGACAGTTTCGGAGCTTCCCTTACCCGTATCCACCAAGGAACTGCCTTCGAAGCTATCTGTCGATGCAAATTTGGAAGTGCTGCCATCGGCCAATATCGTGGTTGTTATCAATCCAGCATCCAGCGATGAAATGCGCATGAATGGCACGGGTTCGCTGCGTATTTCTTACGATACGAAAGATGATTTGCAACTCTTCGGCCGTTACGAGCTGGAAAAAGGAAAATTCGGCTTCACCTTCCAAGACCTGCTGCATCGCGACTTTAATATTTCTCAAGGAAGCTCCATCAACTTCTCGGGCGATTTAATGGCTTCTACCCTCGATATCAAAACGAGTTATTCCATACCCAATGTGGAGCTTTCGGATATTTTGGACGAGTCGGAAATCAGTGCATTGAATCTGAACCGCACCAACATTCCTGTGAACTGCCTGCTGAACATCAGCGGCGACCTCAAACAGCCGGAAATCTCGCTGGGCTTGGCCTACCCTTCGGCCGATGACGAACTGCGCCGCCGCATATCCAATGTCATCAATACCGAAGAAATACTCAACCGTCAAGTGGTATCGCTTTTGCTGCTCAACAGCTTTGCCGTGAGCGAAAACGTACAGGCTTACGATGCCACCAACAGCAACATGTCGGCCGTGATGGACTTGGGCCTGAGCACCTTGTCCAATCAGCTGAACCATTTCATCTATCAAGCGATGGGCAGCGACAATCTCTCCTTCGACTTGAATTATCGCTACGATGATGTGGAACAAGGGTTGGGTGAATGGCAGGTGGCTATGAGCGGGCAAATGCTAAATAACCGCCTGACAATCAACGGTAATATCGGTTCACGCGAAGATTTGGTGAACGATAATACCCAATTCATCGGTGATTTCGATTTGGAATACCGCTTTTCGAGAGACGGGCGTCTGCGGGGAAAATTCTTCAACCGCACCAACGACAGCCGCTACTTCAAGTCGGCCATGACAACGCAGGGCGTGGGTCTGGTCTACAAGGAGAACTTCCACAACTTCCCCGCCCTTTACCGTCAGTTTGTCAACTGGATTACGCGCCGCATTTCGCGCAGCCGTGCAGAATCAGACTTAAAATCTTCGCGTTGACACGCGCGATTGACGAGATTCCCGCGAAAGACCGCGTAATCAATAGGCTCTGGCAATGATGACGCGCTGCTTGGAAGGCTTGCCCGTTACCATACACTTGCCCGGAGTCTTGTCGCCGTCCAAAGGTACGCAACGGATAGTAGCCTTGGTTTCTTCCTTGATGCGTGCCTCGGTTTCGGGTGTGCCGTCCCAGTGGCAGAGGAAGAAGCCGCCATTGTCGATGCGGGCTTTGAATTCATCGTAGGAATTAACTTCGTAGATGCGGCTGTCGCGGGCAGCTTTGGCCCTGAGGTACATGTTGGCCTGAATGTCGTCGAGCAAAGTCAAGATGCGTTCGCCCAGACCTTCGGTGCTGATGGTTTCCTTTTCCAGCGTGTCGCGGCGGGCAATTTCGATGCTGTTGTTCTCGAGGTCGCGCATACCCATGGCCAAACGCACGGGAACGCCCTTCAGCTCGTATTCTGCAAACTTCCAGCCGGGCTTTTTGGTGTCGTTGTTGTCGAACTTCACGCGGATACCCTTGGCTTTGAGGCCTGCCATAATCTCTTCGGCCTTGGTGGCAATCTGAGCGCGTTGTTCCTCGTTTTTGTAGATGGGAACAATCACTACCTGATAAGGAGCCAACTTAGGCGGCAGCACCAGACCGTTGTCATCGGAATGGGTCATGATAAGCGCGCCCATCAGACGGGTGGAAACGCCCCAAGACGTAGCCCAAACATATTCGCTCTGGTTTTCTTTGTTCATAAAGGTGACGTCGAAAGCTTTGGCGAAATTCTGGCCCAAAAAGTGCGAGGTACCGGCTTGGAGTGCCTTGCCGTCCTGCATCATGGCTTCGATGGTATAAGTGTCCAAAGCACCGGCAAAACGCTCCGTTTCAGACTTCACGCCACGGATAACAGGCATGGCCATGAAATTCTCGGCAAAATCGCCGTAGACGTGCAGCATGCGCTGGGCTTCCTCTTCTGCTTCCTGGCGGGTGGCATGAGCGGTGTGACCCTCTTGCCAAAGAAACTCGGCGGTACGCAGGAACAAACGTGTACGCATTTCCCAACGCACCACATTGGCCCATTGGTTGCAGAGAATAGGCAGGTCGCGATAGGAATGTATCCAGTTTTTATAGGTACTCCAGATGATGGTTTCAGAGGTAGGACGCACGATAAGTTCTTCTTCGAGCTTGGATTCGGGGTCGGCAATCAGTTCCTTGCCATCGGGTGAGATTTTCAGGCGTGAATGGGTAACCACGGCGCATTCCTTGGCAAAACCCTCCACGTGTTCTGCTTCGCGGCTCAAGAACGATTTCGGGATGAACAAGGGAAAATAGGCGTTGACGTGTCCGGTTTCCTTGAACATGCGGTCGAGTTCATCGCGCATTTTTTCCCAGATGGAATAGCCATAAGGCTTGATAACCATACATCCGCGGACGGCAGAACTTTCTGCCAAATCGGCTTTCACTACTAAGTCGTTGTACCACTGAGAATAGTTCTCAGCTCTTGAGGTCAATTCTTTTGCCATAATATATTAGGAATCTGTTTATTGCTGTTTGTCGCCGTTTTGCCGGCTTTGGTTACAAGCCGCAAAGGTAGTTCTTTTCAAGAAAACTAACAAAGCTATTTACCCTGCTTCTGTTTGTGAGGTAAGTGAGATTGTTGTACCTTCGCCTTCCGTCATTACAAGCTGAAGAAATATTTTTCACGTGGAAGAAATTATTGAAAATCTGAATGATAGCCAGCGCGAGGCCGTGCTTTATAACGACGGTCCATCGCTCATCATAGCCGGAGCCGGTTCCGGCAAAACCAAAGTGTTAACCTGCAAAGTCGCCTGGTTGCTGCGTCAGGGTATGGCTCCCTGGAACATTTTGGCCCTAACCTTTACCAACAAAGCTGCGCGTGAAATGAAAGAACGTGTGGCCAAACTGGTGGATGCCCGCTCGGCCTCGCGCCTGTGGATGGGCACTTTCCACTCATTGTTCCTGCGCATTTTGCGTATGGAAGCTGCCTCTTTCGGCTACCCTTCCGATTTCAGCGTTTATGACACGGCCGATACCAAAAGCCTGCTCAAAACCATCGTCAAGGAAATGCAGCTCGATGAGAAAGTCTACAAACTCACCACCGTGGCTTCGCGCATTTCCAATGCCAAGAACGCGCTGATAACGCCCAAAGACTATTTCGACTCGCCCGATCTTCAGCAGCGCGACAAGGACAGCCATCTGCCCCGCATCGCACAAATCTATGCCCAATACGTCAACCGTTGTCGCACGGCCAAAGCCCTCGACTTCGACGATATCCTATTCTATACCCACGCGCTGTTTCAGCAACGTCCCGAGGTGCTGGAGCGTTGGCAGGAGCATTTCCAGTTTATTCTGGTGGACGAGTACCAAGACACCAACATGGCGCAGTACCTGATTGTGAAGATGTTGGCGGCCAAACATCACCGTGTCTGCGTGGTGGGCGACGATTCTCAGAGTATCTACTCTTTCCGTGGCGCCAATATCGAGAATATCC
>CAYRHC010000052.1:0-9382 GCA_964423935.1 uncultured Bacteroidales bacterium
GCGTTGCTGGCCAGCAACGCGCGTACCTGCGACGCCTGCCGTTTTTGCACCGCTGCCTGTTGCAGACTTTTGCAGGCACTCAAGTTGCAGAGTACCACGGCCAGCAAGGCAAAACGTATGAGTTTGCTATTCCACATATTGTCCTTGAACGGTTTTCTGTATAAGGGCGTCTGAGGGCGTACGGCTGAGTTGTATGGCCTGTTTCCAACGCTCTATAGCTGCGTCTCGGTCGTGACAGAACCATAGAATATCACCGTAATGTTCCAACAACTCGGCCGAAGGTTCCATGCCATGCGAAAAGGCCTGTTCAATGTAAAGCTTGGCCATGGTGTATTGCCCTTGTTTGAAGCAGACCCAAGCATAGGTGTCAAGATAAGTGGCGTTGTCGTCATCCAGTTTGACGGCTGTGCGGGCCATGGCCTCAGCCCGGTCGAGGTCACGTTTCTCCAGACTGAGAAAATAGGCATAGTTGTTCAGAACGGCTGCATTTTCCGCATTTTTGGCCAGTGCCAGTTCGTAGTAATAATAGCAGGAATCCATCTCTCCCTTGATATGGAAAAGATCACCCATGTCGCCCAACACCTGCGACATCAGCTCGTTTTGTCCTCGCTCTTGCGTTGTGGCCAACACGTTCAGACATTCGCGGAAAGCGTTCAGGGCTGCATCGGTTTCTCCATCGATGTTGTGGCAGATAGCTATGTAGTAGGGAAAGTTGGATTCTCGGGGAAAATAGATTCTGGCCTCTTCGCAGATATTTTTGACCATCGTTGTGTTGTTGTACTCAAGAAAGATGTTGAGATACTCCATCCAGGTAGTGTATTGCGACGGGTCCATATCCAGCGATCGGCGGTAATAGCTGGCAGCCAATACGGAATTGCCCAACGCCGCCTGCCATTTGGCGTAGAGGCTGTAGGCTTGAGGCTCTTGAGGATATTGCTTTA
The DNA here is from genome assembly GCA_964423935.1 of uncultured Bacteroidales bacterium. Taxonomy (GTDB): domain Bacteria; phylum Bacteroidota; class Bacteroidia; order Bacteroidales; family UBA1402; genus UBA1757. Next base: position 942 of record CAYRHC010000052.1, read on the forward strand.
CCAGCTTCTCAATCAAGCCTTGAATCAGGGTAGTATCGTTGGGATAATGCTGCAGGTAATATTTGTACAGCACTTCAGTCTTGTTGGCGAAAGAACCCTTGGGACTATCGAACAGTTGTCGGTAGATGTCCTCGGCTTCGCTGTTGCGTTCAAGGCGAATCAGGTAATTGGCCAGTAGAAAGTCGGCCTCGCCGTTGCCTTGGCCATCTTCCATCAGTTGACGGTAAAGCTTGATGGCGGTCTTTTCTTTGTAGTCTTCGTTGGCATAGGCCAGCAACAGGCGGTATTGGTAGTTCTCGGGTTCGGTGTCCAATAATGACTGTATCTCGTTGAGCGCCAGCTTTTTATCGCCCATCTTACGATACTGCTTGAATATCTCCAGCGAAATGTCTCTGCTCTTGCCATCAATCTTTTCCAGCTGTCGAAGTACACGTATGGCATCTTGGGGAGCATCGGCCTGGGCATAGATGGAGGCGATGCTGAAATAATACTCGTACTCCTTGGGATGCTTGGCCACATAGTCTTCCAGCTTGTGTGCCGCTTCGACAAAACGTCCGGCATCCAGATATACCGACGACAGCCCAAAAACGTAATACTTGTTGTCGGGGTCGTAAGAGAGCGCATTTTCCAAGCAGATAAGGGCGGAATCGGTTTGTCCGCTTTCCAGATAATAAGGCGTCAGACGAAACCATGCCTCTGCCATAGTGGAATCGAGCCGCAGACAAGCCTTGAATTGCTCGTAGGCTACGGGTGTTCCCTCGCAGAACAAGCTTTGCAGGGCTTCGTGGAAAAGATAGGCGGGGCTGCTTTCTATGCTGTCGTTGCGAACCAAAGGTGCGGGTTCTTCCCAGGCTTGCGCCACAGGCCAGGCCAGACAGCAAGACAAAAGAATGGCAAGCAGACGTTTCATGATATTTATACAGATTACTTAGCAGGCACCGGTGTGTCCGAACCCGCCGCTGCCGCGCTCGGTGTCGTCCAAAACTTCGACTTCGGTCCAGGAGGCTTGGGCATGCTGGGCAATTACCATTTGGCAGATGCGTTCGCCGTCTTCCACAACGAAGTCTTGATTGGACAAGTTGACAAGAATAACCCCTATTTCACCACGGTAGTCGGCATCGATGGTGCCCGGCGTGTTCAGGACGGTAATGCCCTTCTTCAAGGCCAAGCCGCTGCGAGGACGTATTTGTGCCTCATACCCGACGGGCAGTTCTATAAACAAGCCTGTGGGAATCAGTTTCCTCTCCAAAGGTTTAAGTGTGACAGCTTCTGTCAGGTTGGCTCTCAGGTCCATACCGGCCGACTGCGGCGTGGCATATTGCGGAAGCGGATGCTTCGAACGGTTGATTATTTTTACCTTGGTCATAATAGTTTTTAAAGGCTACAAACATACAAAAAAAATGACTATTTTCGCAGTCAAATTTATCACTATGAAGAAAGCAAGTATTCTTTGCCTGCTGATGTTGGCGCTGTGTTATGTCTTCTCTTCCTGTCTGGAAGATTCCGATACCAGACAATGGCGTCTGGACAACGAGGCTTTTCTGAAAAGCCTTAAGGATTCCACCGATATTTTCGCCCTCGAAAACCGCGATTCCATCATCACCGTCGAAAAAGGTGGCATATACGAACCGGGTCCCGTGTCGGGCATCCTCTATAAAGTGATAAAACCAAGCACGGGCAATATTGCGGTGCTTGGTCAGAGTGTCAGCATCAAATATACGGGTTGGCTTTACGACGATACCGAATTCGACAGTGGCAAACTTACCTTTACCCTTGGCGATGGCAGTACCATAGACGGAATGCGCGAAGTCATGGAGCGTATGCCGCTGGGTGCGCGCTGGAAAGTCTATATCCCCTACGATTTGGGCTATGGTTCATCGGATTACAACTATTCTAGCCCCACAATTCCTGCCTATTCAGTGCTGATATTTGACATCGAACTGTTGAAGATAGAATAGATTATGCGGCCTTTTCGGCCGGTTTCGGCTTTGTCATCAGTCACGTAGGCCCGCTACGCAACTATCTTCCGTTTCCTAGGCTCGCTACGAAACTTTACTTTCCTGCCTTGACCAGATATTCTGCAATCTGGACGGCGTTCAAGGCGGCCCCTTTCTTGATTTGGTCACCTACTAGCCAGAAAGCCAGCCCATTAGGATTGGTAAGGTCTTGACGTATACGTCCTACATAAACGGGGTCTTTGCCCGAAAGGAACAAGGGCATCGGGTATTCCTTCTTGGAAGGGTTGTCTTGCAGTACTACACCATCGGCCTTGGCAAAGGCTTCGCGGGCCTGTTCCACGCTGACGGGCTGTTCGGTTTCCACCCAAATGCTTTCGCTGTGGGCGCGCAGCACGGGTACGCGTACGCAGGTGGCGCTGACTTCAACATCGGAATGCATGATTTTGCGCGTTTCGTTGTACATCTTCATTTCCTCCTTGGTGTAGCCGTTCTCGGTGAAGACATCGATTTGAGGAATCAGGTTATAGGCCAGCTGATAGGCGAATTTTTCCACCGTGGGCTCCTCGCCGCGGATAATCTGGGCGTATTGCTCGAGCAGTTCGGCCATAGCTGTGGCTCCGGCGCCGCTGGCTGCCTGATAGGTAGACACATGTACGCGCTTAATGTGACTCAGGTTTTCGATGGCTTTCAAGGCGACAACCATCTGAATGGTGGTACAGTTGGGGTTGGCAATGATGTTGCGTGGACGGTCGAGGGAGTCGGCTGCATTCACTTCTGGTACAACCAAAGGCACGTCCTTGTCCATACGGAAGGCACTTGAATTGTCAATCATAACGGCTCCGAACTTGGTGATGGTCTCGGCAAATTCTTTGGAAGTGCCGGCACCGGCAGAGGTGAAAGCGATGTCAACGCCTTTAAAATCGTCGTTGTGTTTCAGCTCTTTGACAACTATATCTTTTCCTTTGTAGTTATACACTCTTCCTGCGCTGCGGGCAGAACCAAACAAAACCAGTTCGTCCATGGGAAAGTTCCTTTCATCCAATACTTTCAGGAACTCTTGACCGACGGCGCCACTTACGCCGACAATTGCAATCTTCATTTTAATGTAAGGTTAAAATTATTTGTATAAAAAGCTTTCGTCCCTTATCTTTGTCCACGCTTCCGCTGTGATGTTGCGGATGTGGAAACGGCGAGGTTGACGAAAAACCGCGCAAAGGTAATAAAAATTGTCTAATACAATGAAAAACTTTCTATTGTCCTGTATCTGTGGACTTTCGCTGTGTGTATATTCATGCAAGCAAGATACCGGTTCTTCTTGGCCTACGGACGAGGCCCCTTTGGCAGATAGCCCTGAAATCCTGAGTATCAACGAGCTACTGTTTAATCCGCCGGCCGATGGCACGGACTTTGTCGAGCTGGTGAATGTGTCGGCCGACAGCTTGCAGCTGTCGGCCTTCAGCCTGGCCAACCGCAACAATAAAGGCGATGTGGCCGCCGTCAAGCCTTTACCATCGATGCTGCTGCCGCCCGCTGCCTATGTGTTGCTGTGCTGTGATACTTCTTGGATGTCAGCTTATTATCATCTGCCCGACACGGCCCGTGTGCTTAGTATGAAATCCTTGCCTGCTTATGCCAATGCTTCCGGATCGGTGGTCTTGCTTTCGAGCGACGGCAGCATCGTGGACGAGTTTCCTTATCAAGACGATTATCATCATCCCTTGGTATCCGACAAAAAGGCCTTGTCGTTGGAAAAACTGCATCCATTGCTGCCTTCGGCCAACTCCTTTTCTTGGACCACGGCTGCGTTGGATGTCGGCGGTGCCACCCCCGCGGCCCGAAACTCGCAATACCGCACCCGTTTCGCGCAGCTCATCCAGCGGGAACAAGACTGTTTCGAGGTGTTGCATCAGGCTATCCGGCCCAATAAGCTCTCGGGAAGCTCTCAATGGATTTTTGCCTATCATTTTGAAGAAACCTATATCATGACTTTGTTGCTATATGATGTGGATGGTTTACCTTGTGCCACCATAGCCGACAATCTTCTGCTGGGTAGCAGTGGCAACCTCTCTTGGCCGGGTATAGATGATGAAGGTCGCGTGCTGCCACCTGGCGATTATATCCTCAAGGCGGATGCCTATACTGTTTCGGGAAAAACTTGGCACAAGACATTTGTCCTTCGTGTGGAAGAATAGTGGGAATTGACGGAATAATTTCTAACTTTGTTGTCTGTTTAACAAGGTATGAAAGAGTTTCTGGGCATATCGTTTCCGGTGGAGAATCCTATCGCCGTCTTTCTGATGGTGCTACTGATTATCTTGTTGGCACCTATCATCTTTAAGCGCTTGAGGATTCCGCACATTGTCGGTATGATTCTTGCCGGTATGATAGTCGGCCCCCATGCCTTGAACATCCTTCCCTTTGATCGCAGCATCGATGTATTTGGTAAAGTGGGCCTATATTACATCATGTTTTTGGCTGGTATGGAAATCGATATCAGCGATTTGAAGAAAAACCTGTCCAAGAGCCTGTTCTTTGGTTTGCTCACCTTTGCCATTCCTTCCTTGTTCGCCCTGCTGGCCGGGAAATTCCTGCTAGGATTCTCCTTGATGGCCTGTCTGTTGCTGGCGGCGATGTTTGCCTCACATACGCTGGTATCTTTCCCCATCATCAGCCGTTATGGATTGACGAACCGTTCGGCGGTGAACATTGCCGTAGGTGGTACGGTGGTGGCTGTCACCTTTTCGATGATTATTCTGGCCGTGGTCGACAGCAGTTTCAATGCGGCTGCCAGCAATGCATGGTTGCCCATGTTGCTTAAGATGCTCTTTGCACTGGCGGTGATTTTCCTGGGCATTCCCCGTTTAAGTCGCTGGTTCCTGCATAAGTTCGAGGATGGCATTCTGCGCTTTGTCTTTGTGCTGGCGATGGCCTTTTTGGGGGCCTTGCTGACGGAGATGGCCGGTTTTCAAGGTATTTTGGGTGCCTTTTTTGCCGGTCTTGCCCTAAATACCCAGGTGCCCAAGCTCTCCAGTCTGATGAACAGGGTAGAGTTTGTGGGTAACGCGCTGTTCTTCCCCTATTTCTTGATCAGCATTGGTATGATGATAGATTTACGGGCTTTTACCCAAGGCTGGGGCGGATGGTATGTGGCTATCGTAATGACAGTGAGCGTGTTGGCAGGCAAATATCTGGCCGCAAAGATTTTCCAAGTTTCAGCCGGAATGAGCCAAGCGCAAGGCAATATCATTTTCGGTCTTACCAGTGGTCGCGCAGCCGTAACGCTGGCTGTGGTGATGGTGGGCTTCAACATCATTATTGGTGTCAACCCCGACGGGACTCCCGTACGTCTGCTGGACGAGTATGTGTTCAATGGCAGCGTTGTGATGATTCTGTTTTCTTGTTTAACGAGCTCTCTGGTGACGGAGCGCGCTGCCAAGCAGATGCTTTTGGAACGCAACGAAAAGGGAAAGACCGATGCCAAAGAACATAATATATTGGTACCCGTTTCAACGCCCAAACTAATCGACCAGGTGCTGCATTCGGCCATGATGCTGAAAAGTTCTACCGACAAACTCTATGTGCTGACCGTGGTTGATGAACATGCCGGAATGGATCGCAAACAGTGCAGCAATCTTCTGAATATGGCGGCCCATTATGCTGCCTCCATCGATGCGGAATTCCATCAAGTGATGCGTTTCGATGCTGATGTCCCAACGGGTATCACGCACGCAGTCAAGGAGTTTCAAGCGTCGGATGTTATCATCAGTCTAGGGCAGGGCCACCACAGCGTCAAGGAAGCTCCATTCGGACGCCGGGTGCAGAAACTTCTCAAGCAAACCTCTTTCAATCTTTTCATCACACATTTTCAGCAAGGAGTTGATATGACCAAGCGTGTGGTACTTCTTCTCCCCCAAAAAACCGAATACGAAACCGGCTTCTTTTTGTTCATGCAGCGCTGCTATGTACTGAGCCGGCATTTGCACAGCCCGGCCGTTATTTATGCTCATCCCGATACCTTGCAGCACATCCGTCAGTTGATGAAGCGTTTCAACCTAAGTCTGTCGGTGGAACTCAACGAATTGTACAATTGGCAGAACTTGCCGTTGCTGATAGACAGCTTCCCTGCACAAGATTTGCTCATTTTTGCCTTATCGCGAAAGAATACTGTATCGTATACGCCCATCCTTGACGAAATACCTTCCATGATGGAAGGCTTGTTCCCCGACAGAATGCGCTGCTATTTTTATCCTCAGCAAACGGTATTTGTGGAGAATATCACCACGTATTCCGGCCCTTTGTCGGTGCAGACCGCGTCTAACAAAGAAGGTAAGGATACATCCTACTTTAAATCCTTGATAAACGATGGCTTGGACGCAAAGAACTGAGCTTTTGGTGGGCGGTGACCGACTTCGTGCTTATGCCACGGCTCATGTGCTGCTTGTCGGAACTGGGGGCGTGGGTGCTTTTGTCGCTGAATTTTTGGCCCGTGCCGGTTTGGGAAGCATCACCTTAGTAGATGGCGATGTGGTGTCGGAAACGAACCGCAACCGTCAATTGCTGGCACTTTGCTCAACCGAGGGACAAGCTAAAGTGGAGGTCTTGCGTCAGCGTTTGATGGATATCAACCATGATATGAGCGTAATCGTCCGCCAGCAGTGGATTAATACAGATAATGTGCAGACGCTTTTCGAGGATACTCATTATCAGTTTGTGGTGGATGCCATCGATGATGTGCCGGCCAAGTGCGCTCTCCTGAAGTATTGTGTCGAGAACGGCGTCTCCGTGGTGGCGGCCATGGGCGCGGCCGGCAAATACGATCCTTCGCTCATACAGCTGAGCGATATTTCCAAATCGCATCATTGTCCCTTGGCCAAGGCTGTGCGCAAACGCTTGTTGCAAGATGGTATCAATACGGGAATACCCGTGGTTTTTTCGCCCGAACCAGCCGACTTGACACACCATAGCGCCTCTCCCGGTGTAAGGACGGTTCCCGGTACCTTGTCGTATATGCCGGCCGCCTTCGCCTGTCACATCAGCGCCTATGTACTGAGTAAGTTGTAAACACTGAAACATCTATGATACAGGTAATTGACATTAAGAAAAGCTTCGGTTCTCTTCAAGTGCTGAAAGGTATCGATTTGCAGATTCAGGATGCCGAAGTGGTGTCCATCGTTGGCCCCAGCGGTGCGGGCAAAACTACGCTGTTGCAGATTATGGGAACGCTCGACCGCCCCGACAGCGGTCATGTCTTGATTGACAATCAGGATGTTTCAGCCATGAACGATGCCCAACAGGCAGTTTTCCGCAATCGCCATATCGGTTTCGTTTTTCAGTTTCACCAGCTTTTGCCCGAGTTTACCGCCTTGGAGAATGTATGCATTCCTGCCCTTATCGGCGGTCAGTCTATGCGTCAAGCGGAGAAGTCGGCCATGGAAATATTGGATACGCTGGGTCTGGCCGACCGTAAAGACCACAAGCCTGCCGAACTGTCTGGCGGTGAAAATCAGCGGGTAGCCGTGGCCCGAGCTTTGATGAACCATCCCAGTGTTATCTTCGCCGATGAGCCTTCTGGCAGTCTTGATTCCAAAAACAAGGCTGAACTGCACCAGTTGTTCTTCGATTTGCGAGAGCGTTTCAACCAGACTTTTGTCATCGTGACGCACGACAAAGAACTGGCTGCGCTGAGCGACCGTATTATAGAGATGAAGGACGGTCTTGTTTTTTGAGGCTGTTTTTCTGCATGCTAAATTCGCAGCCGCAATACTGTTGGTTATAGAATCCATTTAGGGCCAGAAGCTCGTTGCGACGCTCCTGCAGTCCTCCTTTGCGCCAATTCTTGTCCCAAAAATCAGTGCCGGGGACTTGGGCGGCCGCCCAGGCTCCGGCTTGGTTTATCTGCTCCAACGATTTCCATCGCGAAGAAGCCAGGGTAGTGGTGAACAGCCCGATGCCTCTATTTTGGGCGAATCTTGCCGTAGACAGCAGTCGGTACTTGAAGCATTCCAAGCAGCGAGGTCCGCGCTCCGGCGCGGCCTCCAGGCCGTTCACGGCCTGGAGCCAAGGCTCGTGCCGGTAATCATCCTCTACAATCTCCAATTGGAGCTTCGTGGCGTAACGGCTTATTTCGTTGCGACGGATAAGGTATTCTTCCTGCGGGTAGATATTCGGATTGCAGTAATAGACTACGGGTCGGTAATCGTTCTGTAGCATCCATTCAAGAATGGCGCTACTGCAAGGAGCGCAGCAACAATGGAGAACAACGGGCGTTGGCATAGAATGGGGCGGAAGTGTGAAAGCGGTTGTGAAAAGCAGAGCCGCCCAAGTCCGATGGACGCAGGGCGGCTCCGTTGTTATTTAGAGCGGTCGCTTGGCGAACTTATTTCAGCAAAGCGGCAACTTCTTCGTCGGTAGTATATTTGGCGAATTCGATGTCCTTGGCAACTTTAGCCTTGACATTGGCATCGGCGGCAATGGCGCTCTTCA
>CAYRHC010000053.1:0-9316 GCA_964423935.1 uncultured Bacteroidales bacterium
ATCGTGAGTGTCGACAATATGCGTCCGCTCACGGCCACCGGCGATATTCAGGTGCTGCGCACGCTCTCGCCCGACTACAAACTTTACTGGTATGTTTCGCCCGACGGTAAGATTAGCAACAGCTTCAAATACAACAGCCTGATTCAGTATGCCGGCCATATGGAGGTGTCGAAAGATTCGGTCTACACCGATGTGCGCGAGCTGGCCTTCCGCGATGCTCCCTGGCAGAACGGTTACTGTTACGAATACGACACCCAAAACAGCCGGTTCCTGTTGAGCGGCTCCAATGCCGAAGCGCTCATCCAGAATTTCGTGCCTTTCATGTGGCTGCACCGCAACGATGAGGCTACGCTCTTCCAAGGTTTCATCAAAGTGCTGGGGCTGGCCAACCTGATGGACGAAGAGGCTATGACCATGAACTTCATGAACGAGAACTGCCTGATACTGATTCCCACCACCCAGGCCGTCAAGACGGCTATTGTGGAAGGGCGTTTCCCGTACTTGAGCGTGCCGGCCGGTACCACCACCGACGAGCCTCTGTTCTGGGATTTGGTTTCGGCTCCGGCCGATGGCAGCGCCGCTCAGGACAGCTTCCAGCACTATATGCTGGAGTATTTCCTGCCTGAGAGCATGTCGCCCGCTTTGGACTATCCTTATTACAAATGGGGTGTGGATATCGAGGCTGACGGCGGTTACGCTTCCATTGCCGATTTGTCGGGAACGATGGCGGCGCAGGTTTATGTCTATATCTACGACCACGGCGATGCCGGTCTGACGGCCAAAGTTGCCGGAATGGACACGGAAATTCCTTTCTATGCCGCCTACGATTATCTGCCTTTCGTTTTCGATGATGCCTGCGTGCATTTTATCGACGGTATTTTCGAGGATAAATGGCCTCACGGTATCCAATAACACTTAGAAGCTGTAAAAATGCAGAAGATGAAATATATAAAACAACTGTCGCTCTTGCTGTTGATGGCCTTGACCTCCCTCTCGGCTTTTGCACAGAGCAATGTGCTGACGGGTACGGTCTACGAAATATTCGAAGGCAAGCAGGAACCCTGTATGGGTGTGAACGTGGCAGTGGTGAATGCCCAGAACCGTTTGGTGACGGGTGTTACAACCGATATCAACGGACAATATGCCTTGCGTATGCCTGCGGGCGAAAACCTGACGCTGCTATATTCTTTTATCGGCTTGCTGCCGCAGCGCATTCCTTACACGGGCCAGAAGACCCAGGATGTGGTGATGAAGGAGGATGCCAAGGCTTTGGGCGAAGTGGTGATTGCCCAGGAACGCTCTTTCCGTTCGGAAATGGGTGTGTCGGAACGTGCTTTTACCGGTTCCAGTCAGCGCATCTCCATGGACGACGTGATGGAAGCCTTGCCGGTAAACTCGGTGGAGGAAGCCCTGCAGGGCCAGCTGGCCGGTGTGGATATCCTTACCAGCGGTGACCCGGGTGCCAAGGGGTCTATCCGTATCCGAGGCACGGCTACCCTAAACTCCAATGCCGACCCGCTGATCATCATCAACGGAGTACCCTACAATACCGACATCAGCGACGACTTCAACTTTGCCACAGCCAGCACCGAGGACTTTGCCGATATGTTGGCCCTGAACCCCAACGATATCGAAAATATCGAAGTGCTGAAGGATGCCGCCTCGACGGCTATTTACGGTACCAAAGGTGCCAACGGTGTGCTGCTGATTACCACCAAGAAGGGTAGCAAGGGCAAGCCCAAGTTTGTTTTCAGCCACAAATCGACTCTCAAGATTGAGCCCGAGTGCATCCCCATGCTGACGGGCGACGAATATACGGCCTATATGCAGGATGCCATTTGGAACACGGCCAATGCGCGCGGCTTGGATACTTCGGGCGATTTGCTCAACATGCTCTTCAGTGAAAAGTCCTATGCCATCGGCTATCAGCCCGACTGGAGCTATTTCGACGAATACAACACCAATACCGACTGGCTGGGCGACATCCGTAAGAATGCCTATTCCACCGACAACAATTTCTCGATGAGCGGCGGCGGCGACCGTGCCACCTACCGTTTCTCGCTGGGCTGGACCATGGAAGACGGCACCACGCGCAACAACGACTTGAACCGTCTGACTTCGAGCCTGCGTATCGGCTACAACTTCTCCGACCGCATGAATGTGAACGCCGAGTTCACCTATTCCGATACCAACAACAAGCAGACGTATCTGTCCACTTCCACTTTGCGTTCGGAAGCACAGCGCAAGATGCCCAACAAAAGTCCTTATTACATCGACGATCTAACCAAGGAATCGACGGATATCTATTTTACCTATCAGGACGAAAACGAATTCCAGGGTGATTTTACGGGTAGCCAGAACTTCCATCCCATCGCTATGACGGACGAGAGTTACAACAATACCAACACCAAGGAAGAAAAGATTACCATCAGCCCCAGCTATACCATCCTTTGGGATCGCAACCAGCAGCCCATCTTGCGCTATCAAGGCTATGTGTCCATGAAGTTCAAGACAGTGAAATCGCGCAAGTTCCTGCCCCAGGAGGCTACGGGTGTGAATATCGAAAGTGCTTACTCCAACTATAGCTACGACGGCTATACCAACAACTTCTCGCTTCAGTCGGAAACCAAGTTGCTGTACAACCAAAGCTTTGATGACAGCAGGCACCAGCTGGTGGGCGCCGCCGTTTGGCGCACCACGCAGTCGCAGGGTTCTACTTATGCCACGCAGGTGTACGGGGTGGCCGCCGGCGGTATGGGCGACCCAGTGACGGGCGGCACCATCTACAACAGCTCCCTGAACTCGGGCAACAGCGACGCGCGCTCCCTGTCGGCTATCGGCAACCTCAACTACACCATGTTTAAATGGATTACCATCAACGGTACCTGGAACTACGAGGGCAACTCGGCGCTTAGCCAAGACAACCGCTGGGCGCTCTTCCAGTCGTACGGCGGTGCCTTGAACTTGCAGGATTTCGAACCGGTCAACCTTTGGACTTCGGAGTGGCTGTCGCAGGCTAAGCTGCGTATCAGCTGGGGTCAGTCGGGCAAGGCTCCTTCGGGTACTTCGCCCTATGTGGGCACCTATTCGGCCATTACCAGCAAGTACGGCACCATGACCCCTGTTATGCCTAACAATATGCAGTTGAACAAGCTCAAATGGGAAACTTCCGAAGAGTGGGACTATGGCTTCGATATCGGACTGTGGGGCGACCGCGTCAAGATGACGTTCGACTATTACAACAAGGTGACGAGCGACCTGCTGCAGAAGAACGTGAAGGTGGCCAGTACTTCGGCCTATTCGAGCATTTCCTACACCAACTCGGGCTCTTTGCGCAATCAGGGCTGGGAATACCGCATCGACTGGCGCATCTTCCAGAACAAGGATTGGAACTGGACCATGGACTTCAACATCAACCGTAATGTGAACACCATTTTGGAAGTGCCCGACAATATCGCCACGGAAACCTACAGTTTCAAGAACGGACAATATGCGCAGAAGATTTTGGCCGGAACGCCCGTGGGCTCTTTCTTCGGATACCGTTATCAGGGCGTTTACCAGAATACCGACGAGACCTATGCCCGCGATGAGGAAGGCCGTATCATGCGCGACCTGTTGGGCAATCCGGTGGTGATGAAGAATGGCAGCTACACTTGCTATCCGGGCGATGCCAAGTACCAGGATATCAACTACGACGGCAGTATCGACGAGAACGACATCGTTTACTTGGGCAACTGCAACCCCGTGGTGACAGGTGGCGCCGGTGTGACGGCCCGCTATCGGAACATGTCGGTGAACATGCGTTTCCACTACCGTCTGGGTCAGATGATTATCAACCAGGCGCGTATGAACAACGAGGCTATGTACAATACCGACAATCAGTCTAAGGCGGTGTTACGCCGCTGGCGTAGTGAGGGTGACCAAACCGACATTCCGCGAGCCTTGTACAATTACGGTATGAATTATCTGGGCAGCGACCGCTTTGTGGAAGACTGCTCTTATGTGCGTTTGCAGACGGTTTCTGTCAACTACCGCCTGCCCAAATCCTTTGCCAACAGCATCAAGGCCAGCTCTGCCAGCGTTTTCCTGACTTGCTACGACTTGCTTACCTGGACCAATTACACGGGCCAAGATCCCGAGGTGACCTTGCCGAGCTCTGTCACTTCTTTGGCCAAGGACAATTCGTCTACCCCGCGCAGCCATCGTTATGCTTTGGGTTTGACTATTAATTTTTAATGCCCTTAGAGATGAAAAAGATATATCTGTTTTTACTGGCTGTCCTGCTGTGCTGCTCTTGCACGGACTATCTGAACGTGACACCCGAAAACTCTCAGGTGGCCGATGAGTATTGGCGTACCCAGCAGGATGTGGAGAATTTCCTGATAGGCGGCTATTACCAGTTGCGCGAAACGGTGGTCGACTATCTGATTCCTTGGGGCGAATGCCGTGCCGGACTGGTCTACAACGCCAAGTCGAACACCAAGTTGCAGTCGTGGCAGATGCAGGCTTCCAACACCAGCCTCTGCGACTGGTCCGATTTCTACAAGATTATCAACATTGCCAATACGGTGCTGGCCCGTGCCGACGAGGCTTGTGCCAACGATGAAACCTACTCCGAGTCGGCCCGCAACAGCCATTACAGCGAGGCTTATTTCCTGCGGGCGCTCAGCTATTTTTATCTGCTGCGCAATTTCCGCGATGTGCCTTTGGTGCTGCAAGCCTATGAAGATGACAAGGTGGAAATCAACTTGCCCAAGACGAGCGAAGATACTGTGGTGATGCAAATCAAGAACGACCTGCTGGCCGCTTTGGAAACCGGTGCGGCCAAGGAAGTGTACGGCACCACTTGGGAAACCAAGGGCCGTGCCACGCGCTGGGCCATTTATGCGCTCATGGCCGATGTCTGCTTGTGGAAAGGCGACTATGCCGATGCTGTCACCTATTGCGATTTCATCCTGCAATCGGACAATCTGAACGCGCCTCGTTTCTTGTCGACACCCAGCCGTTCGGTATATATGTCGATGTTCAATCCTGGCAATAGCAAAGAATCCATTTTCGAGCTGCAGTGGAACCGCGAGGAAAACCAGACGAACACCTTGCCGGCGCTCTTCGATAACGACCAGTCCAACACCCAGGCCACTTATGCGGTGTCCGAAGCCGCCTGCCGCGATTTCGTGAATGAATACGCCGCCGTGCTGGGCGCCGAGTTCGAGGATGCCACTGTCGTTACCAAGGAATCGCCGCGAACCTATCATGCTGCCTTTGCGCCCGAAGAGGGTCAGGGTATGTCCATATCAATGTCCAAAGGCTATGTGTGGAAGTATGTGGGCTCCACCACCGAAGACAAGAAGCGCACCACCAACTACTACGACCCCAACTTCATCATTTACCGCGTGGCCGATGTGATGTTGATGCAGGCCGAAGCTTATTTGTGCATGGATGGTGCGGAACCCACCGCTCAGCACAAGTTGGAAGCCCTGAAGCTCATCAACCGGATACGTCAGCGGGCTGCGCTCGAGGACTATGCCGAAGAAACCGAAGAGGCTGTGACGCTCTACTCGCAGCTCGACCTGCTCACCGAAGTGCTCGACCAGCGCAAACTGGAGTTTCTGGGCGAGGGTAAGATCTGGTACGATTTCCTGCGTATGGGCCGTCGCAACGCCAATCAGTACAAGGATGCCCTGCTTGTAGACCAAGTGCTGGCCTACAATACTTCGGCCAGTGCCTCGTGGCTCAAATCGGCGCTTACCTCCGACAATGCCCTGTTCCTGCCCATCATGAGTACGGAAATTGAACGCAATGAGAACTTGATTCAGAACCCATATTACAAATAATCCGCAATGAAAAAGCCTATAGTATATCTGTTGTTGCTCTGTCTGGTGGCCTGTACCGACCCCTTCAAGGGACAGACCTTCATCACGCCGACAGAGATAGAAAACGAAATGACCTGTACCACTTTGCTGGAACATCGTTCGCAGGATTTTTCCCTGTGGATAGAGCTTTTGCGCTATGCCGACTACTACAATGGCCTGAAGGATGTTTCGGCTTCTATAACGCTGTTTGCCCCCACCAACAAGGCTATGGAAGAATTCCTCGCCTGGCAGGGCGTGAGCTCGGTCAAAGAACTGGATTTGACCTATGCACGCTATGTGGTGCAGAACCATATCTTGAACGGCACCAAAATTAACAGCGAGACTTTCATCAACTTTGCGGTAGATTCCGAACCGCTGCTGGTGCAGAGCCTCTTCAACGCTTACCTCAAGCCCAGCTTCGGGCGGACCATTACCGATGTGGACGATGCCGAGCGCAGCGATGAAAATATAGACCAAGCCACGCTGTTCATCAACAACCAGGCAGCCGTACAGCCCCGCGACAGCGGCGGTATCAACTTTGTGGAAGCTTCGAACGCCATCATCTATTACATGGACGATGTGATACATCCGCTGGCCGAAACCATGGTGGAAAAACTCGAAGAACAAGGTGAATACAGCATTTTCGCCGCTGCCTGCCGCGAAAGCGGTTACGACAAGATTGTGGAAAGGGTGCGCGATACCCTGCGTCTGCAAGGCGGTGGTTACACCATTCAAGACTATCATTTTACCTGCTTCGCTCCCAGCGACGAAGCGATGAAGGCCGATGGTATCAACAGTCTGGAAGAGCTGCGGGCGCGTTGTCGCCAAGACCTGCCTCAAGCCGGCGATTCTGCTCTGTACCGCTACGTGGAATACCACTTTATGGACCAAGCTTACACCAAGGAGGCCTTCTGTCAGTTCAACTCCATCGACGAAACGCTGATTTACGACACTTCGCTCGACGGTCAGGTGATTATCTGCAACAACGAGCCGCAGAACTATGCCTATCCTGTTTTGAACGGCAAAGCCCGCTTTATCCGTTCCAACATCGAGGCGCGCAACGGCTATATCCACAAGATGGACTATTATCTGCCCGTTTACGAGCCAACACCCGTGACGATTAAATGGGACTTCTGCAATTCTTCCGACATTATCGCCATCGTCAATGCTTACGGCGCTTCCAAGAGTCTGGGCAACCTGTTTACTTCCGCCATGACCAACCGCGAAGAAAAAGTTGACCTTTCGCAGATGTACCGCGACGGCAATTTCGGCCCCATCACCAGCTTTACCTATCAGGCCAACACGGCCAAGGCCAGCTACTCCAACTACCGGGCCGTGGGCTTCACCAAGTGCAAGTACAGTTCTTCGAGCAAGAAGAACGTGAACGGCTACAATGCCTATATGAACAACCTGCTCAATCTGAATCTGGGTTATGCCGGCTGGATACAGTTCATCACACCCACGGTTATCAAGGGTAAATACAAGGTGACGTTGCATTATGCTTCCGACGCTTCGCTCAAGAACTTCCATTCGGCAGGTTCGCTTACCAAGTTTCAGTTCGATCCGGAATTGAACAAGGCCGAGTGGACCAAGAATGCCCAGGTATTCAAGGGTTTGCCTTCGAAAGTATTGTATTGCGACGCCGACCTTGTCTTGTTCGAGGAAATTGAATTCGACAGCTCGCAGAAACATCAGTTCAAGGCTATTATGCTGGATATCAATGCCAAAACCAATTCCACCTATCATCAGATGTGGGATTACCTCTTGTTTGAACCTATCAACTAAGCTATGTATATGAAAACTAAACTGATAAGCATCGTCGGCTGTTTGGCCTTGCTTTGCGCTTGCCAAGACCGGTGGACGGAACATTACACTTGGCAGGGCGACCAGGGTCAGCTGCAGGTGGAGCTGAGCGAACTCTATGCCGATGAATACTTGGCTTCGCAAGCTTCGCTCTCGGATATCGCCGCGCTTTTCGACCAGGCAGGACTGACGGAGCGTATGTCCAAGGGCAAAAACTGTACGCTGATTGTCTTCGAGAACGATGTACTGGGTCGGGCCGATTCCCAAACCTTGAACGATTCGCTCTTCGCCAAGAACCTTTTCTCGACCGTACCGGTGCCGCCATCGGCTCTTAAGGACGGCTATGGCATCTACACCCTGAGCGGCAAGAACCTGTGGGTCACCACCGATGCCGACGGCCAGATCTTCCTGAGCCGCCAGCGCGTTTCTCGTCAGGTGAAGTTGCGCAACGGCTATCTTTACTATGTGGAAGCCGTGCTGCCCGTGCAGCTGTCCATGTACGACTACATCCAACAATTGGGCAGTGACTATTCGCTTTTCAAGGAACTGGTGGCTTATTTCGAGCAGGAATACTTCGATGCCGATGCCTCGACACCATCCGGCACCGACAAGATGGGCAATATCGTCTACAGCGACTCGGTGATGGCCATACGCAACACCTTGATGGACCGCTATACCGAAGATGGCCTCGATTATTGGAATATGCACAGCGAGGCTTATCAGTCTACCTTGTTCATTCCCAACAACGATTTGATGAAACAGGCCTTCAACACGGCTATCGCCAATGTCCCCCTGTGGATGAACCGTGCCGCCACTCAGGCCGATACCCTGAAGTTTGCCAAGTGGATGCTCAGCAGTTGCTTCGTAGACCGTCGTCTCGAGCCGGAAGAGGTGGCCTCCAATGTGTCGGGTCAGTTTGCCTGTGTGGGCGGATATATCCGCGAGGTGGACGAGGTCAGCGACAGTGAGAGCTTCACGTCTTATACGGCTGCCCAATGGAAGCCTTCGGTGCAGAAGGTGGACGCCGCCAATCCGGTGGAACTCTCCAATGCCACAGCCTATTTCCTTACCGACTATAAGATACCCAACCATATCGTTATTTGGCGCGTCAAGGCCCGTATGTATCAGGTTTGGGCGGCGCTCAATGCCGAGCAGCGAGGCTGGAGTGATGTGCTGTCGCAACCTACCGACGGCGGCTATTTCCGTTGGGACGGTTGGGAGAACCCCGACAACTCTTTGGAGGGTCAGGGCTCGTTCGAACTCTCGTCAACATTGCCGGTGATGTACCATTATCTGCTCACGGCTGCTCCTTCCATTCCTGCCCAGGCCGATTCGGCCGAAGTCTCGGTAGATTTCGACGGCTTGCTCTACAACGAGAACGACCGCAATTTCGGACTGAAGGAAGTGACCTTGCCTGCCGGTGAATATTACCTGCGTATGGGCTTCAAGCATTCGCTGCGTTATTCGGTGAGCATCTATTTCTGTGGTCAGGACGAGTATTTCGGTCCGCAGAACTGTCTGGTGAAGGATATGTCGCTGGTGGCTACCGGTTCCAACTTCCACTTCGACCGTGGCGGTGCCATGGAAGGTCTGGACTTCTACGGCTCGGAGTCGATAGGCTATCCCGAGTATTACGATTGGCGCTGGTGGTACGACCAGGA
>CAYRHC010000054.1:0-8999 GCA_964423935.1 uncultured Bacteroidales bacterium
CATATTCCAGCATCCAGCTTAAGGTGGCATGACCGGCTTCGTGTATGGCGATGGATTTCTTTTCGCTCACGGTCATAATCTTGTTCTTCTTTTCCAGACCACCCACAATGCGGTCGACGGCATCCATGAAATCTTGTTTCTCGATGCAGGTCTTGTTCTTGCGGGCGGCAATCAGAGCCGCTTCGTTGCAGACGTTGGCGATGTCGGCACCGGAGAATCCCGGGGTCTGCTTGGCCAAAAACTCGCTGGAAACTTCCTTGTGAAGCTTGAGCGGACGCAGATGAACTTCGAAGATTTCCTGACGCTCGTTGATGTCGGGCAGGTCGACGCTGATTTGACGGTCGAATCGGCCGGCACGCATCAAGGCTTTGTCCAGAATATCGGCACGGTTGGTGGCAGCCAGGATGATGACACCGCTGTTGCTTCCAAAACCGTCCATTTCGGTCAGCAACTGGTTGAGCGTATTCTCTCTTTCATCGTTGGAACCCATGTTGGGATTCTTGCCGCGTGCGCGTCCAACCGCATCAATTTCATCGATGAAAACGATACAAGGAGCCTTTTCCTTGGCTTGACGGAAGAGGTCACGCACACGCGAGGCTCCAACGCCGACAAACATTTCTACAAAGTCGCTACCCGACATGGAGAAGAAGGGAACATCGGCTTCGCCGGCTACGGCTTTGGCCAGCAGGGTCTTGCCGGTGCCGGGAGGGCCAATCAGCAGCGCGCCCTTGGGAATCTTGCCGCCCAATTCGGTGTATTTCGAGGGGTTTTTCAGGAAAGAAACGATTTCTTCCACTTCCTGTTTGGCTTCGCTAAGTCCGGCCACATCTTTGAAGGTGACGCGATTGGTCGTGCCCTTGTCGAAAAGTTTGGCCTGCGATTTGCCCCCGTTGACCACCCCGCCCGAGCCGGCCCCGCCGGGGCCGGCCGACATGCGCCGCATCAGATAAAACCAGACGGCTATCAGCAGCAGGAAAGGCCCGAAATTGATGAGTATCTGCAAAAAGGTGTTGGAACTCTCCTTGTAGGTCACTTCAATGTCCAAGTCTTGCTGGCTCTTCACTTCGGAAAGGAATTGGTTCAACTCGTCGGCCGAGGGTATCTTTACCGAAAAAACAGGCGGGTTCTTCACATTCACCTTCTCTCCGAAAAATTCCTTCAGATAGGCTTCGCGTACGCGGAGTTCAGCCAGATTCTTGTTGGAGAAGCAGGTGATGGCCTGGATTTTATTTTCCTTGATGTAGCTTTCCATTTTACTCCAGGAAATCTCGTGTACGCCGCCGTTTCTCGGGCCGAACAGGTTGGTGCCGAACAAACCGAGCAAAATAAGGGCGTAAACCCAATAGATACTGAAGCGGAACTTGGGCTTCCGGTTGCCGGAAGGCTGATTGTTGCTGTTTTCTTCCATGGAATAGATATTTTAGTCCAAATCGGGAATTTCAGTCAGTTCGGCATCGTCCCAAAGATGCTCGAGGTCGTAGAAACGACGGGTTTCGCGGTCGAAGATATGCACCATGATGTCGCCATAGTCCATGGCTATCCACACGGCGTTCTGCAAGCCTTCGGCGGCAAAAGGTTTCACGCCGCACTGTTCACGGACATGATCCCAAATGGAGTCGCAGATGGCCGAAATCTGGGTGTTGGAATTGCCTTCGCAAATGACGAAATAGTCGCAGACCGAGTCTATCTTGGTCATGTCTACAATCTTGATCTGTTTGCCTTTGCGCTCTTGGATGGCATCGACCATGTGTTTGATGAGTGTCGGGTTGTCTGTCATTTATGTCTCGTATAAGTTATCTCGTTCGCAAATATAGCGGTTTTATCAGTATTTCAACCATTTCCACAGGTCTTTGTATGTTACTTTTTTGCCATACATCAGAATACCTGTCCGATAGATTTTGGCGGCCAATTTCACCGTAAGCAAGAAGGTGGCCACCAGAATGCCGAACGACAGCCACAACTCCCAGGCAGGGACGCCGGCCGGCAGACGCACCATCATGACGATGGGCGAGAAGAAGGGGATGAACGAACACCAGAAAACCAGCGGGCCTTCGGGGTTCATGGCACCGTAGATACCTACGTACAGGGCAAACAGCACGGGTATCGTCACCGGTAGCGAGAACTGACTGGAATCTTCGTTGTTGTCTACCGCACCGCCGATGGCCGCAAAGATAGAGGCATACAGCAGGTAGCCGCCGATAAAGAAGAGAATGAACCAGAAAAGTATCTGCGCCCAATTGAACGACTGTACCAGTTGAATGCCTTCCACCACGTCACTGCTGAGGTTGAGTCCATGGGTGCCGGCAGCAATTGCGCCGCTGCTTTCCATCAAGGCGGCCGGGTCGGTGGGAATGTTGAACAGATTGCCTGCCACACCGGCCAGCACCAGTACCAGCACCACCCACAAGGCCACCTGCGTAAGGCCCACCAGGGCGATGCCGATAATCTTGCCCATCATCAGCTGGAAGGGCTTTACCGACGAAACGATGATTTCCACGATGCGGTTGGATTTTTCTTCTACCACGCCGTTCATCACCATAGCTCCGTAAATGAAAATAAACATGTAAATGAGCATGGTCGCTACCATACCTATCGCCATCGACAGTTCGGAAGAGGTCTTCTTTTCGGCATCCGCGTCCTTTTCAGACCAAATGATGCTTTCGGCCGATACTGATATCTTCACGTCCTGCAAAATCTGTGCCAATTCGGGAATGTTGTAGGAGGCGATTTTGTCTTGGGTGGCCAAATTGCGCAGTTGTCCGACCACTTCATCCTTCATTTCCATGGGAATCTGCTTGAGCGAATAGAACTGTACCCGGCCGCTGCCGTCGCTCAGGTTGCCTTGAATGGACAAAAATGCGGTGAAAGCGGCTTTTTCTTCGGCCGTCAGATGTTGAATGGGCTTGTCGTACACGCTGAAGTGATATTGCTGGCTGGATGTCAGACGGCTGACATATTGTCCGCTTTCATCGTAGACGGCAATCTCCTTGGTGTTGCTGTCCTTGATGGTCGAGAGCAAGAGCGGTACCATAACAAGGGCCACCATCAGCACAGGGGTGAGGAAGGTAAGAATGATAAAAGATTTCTTGCGCACACGCGTGTTGTACTCGCGGGCTATGATAATGCCTAAGTTGTTCATTTTGCGTTGATTTTCTGAACGGTTTGAATAAAAATGTCGTTCATGTTGGGAATGAGTTCTTCGAAGCTGATAAGGTCGAATTTATCGTTCAATTCGCCGAAAATGGCAGCCTTGTCGCTATTTTGTGCGTGCAGGTTGAGGGTCCAGTACATGTCGTTTTCCACCAGATTGTCCCAAGTGTAGTGCTGCGAACCGAGCAATTCTTCGATGGAAAGGGAAGTTTTCGGGCGGCGCACCTTCACTTGCAGCAGTCCTTGACGGTGATTTTCGCGTATTTCGTCAACTTTGCCTTGCAAAACCAGATGTGAACGGTTGATCAGCCCGATTTCATCGCATATTTCCTCTACCGAAGCCATATTGTGGGTGGAGAACATAATGGTGGCTCCTTGTTTCTTGAGCTCGAGAATTTCGCTGCGGATAAGCTGGGCGTTCACGGGGTCGAATCCGCTGAAAGGCTCGTCCAGAATAAGGAAACGCGGCTCGTGCATCACGGTGATGATGAACTGTACTTTCTGCTGCATACCCTTGGACAGCTCTTCAAGTTTCTTGTCTGCCCAAGAGCGAATGTCGAATTTGTCGAACCAATAGCGCAGGCGCTGGCGGGCGTCGTTGCGGCTGAGACCCTTCAGTTGGGCCAGATAAATGGCTTGTTCGGCCACTTTCATTTTTTTGTAGAGGCCGCGTTCTTCGGGCAGATAGCCTATGTTGCGCACGTCGGAATCTTGCATGGGTCTTCCGTCGAAAAGCACGCTGCCGCTATCGGCCATGGTAATACGGTTGATGATGCGGATAAGGGTACTCTTGCCCGCACCGTTGGGGCCGAGCAGTCCGTAGATTTTGCCCTCGTTCACCTGAATGCTCACTTGGTCGAGCGCCCGGTGTCCGCTGTAGTCTTTGACAATGTCTTTCGTTTCCAGAAATGGCATGGTTGTAAGAGTTTGAAAGGTTTATGATGATGGGTATTATCTGCTTATGATGCGCTCTCCCAATGCTTTGGCCAACTCTTTTTCCACTTGGCGCATCTCGCTGTAGTCTTTCATCAGACGCAGCAGCTCGTCGTTGCGTCCGTTTCTTTCGGCTTGCTTGATGTCCTGGGCGGTTTGGCTTATCTTGTCGCGCATAATGCGATATTTCAATTCGGTAATCAGTTTGGGGACGAGTTCGAGCAGCGTGTCTTCCTCCTTTTCGACCTTGCGGATAAAGTTGAGTGAAGAAGCCTGGCTGTCGTCATCGTTGCGGTAGATTCTGCTCAGCTCGTAGCGGTCGGTTACCAGCTCGGCGGCCACCATGCTGAACTCGTTGCGGGCGTGGCGCAAAAAATAACGTTCCGGAACAAAATCTGCTTCGTCCATATGTTGGTAAGCCTCGTGCAGCATATCGTGGTAGACGGGATGCCTGAAATCGATGTCATCACCTTCGAGCTCGTTTTTGATGTAAGCCAATACGCTGATTTTCTGCCCGTTTTCCTGGTCGGTGCAGAGCGGACGCTCGCCGTAGCGGACAACCATCTTGAGCAGGTTCTTTTCGTAGTCGTCGCGATGGTCGCGCATCGGGGCCGGAGCGGGACGCTTGGCCGGAGTCTCGGGTTGCTCTTGTGGCGCCGGTCCCTCTGTCGGTTCTTGCCCGGTGGGCTGCCCGTCCTGACCTTGATGCTGGCTTTCGTAGACGCGCTTTTGGCGGGCCCTTTCCGCCTGCCCGGCCAGACGCCGGTTCAGTTCGCCTATCAGCAACTCTTCGCGGGTCTGGAGCTGGTGGCTGCAAGCCTTGACGTATTCCGAGCGTATGATGGGATTGGGTATCAGCGCAATGCTTTCTACAATGTCCTGGATGATGCGGGCCCGCGACACTGGGTCGTCGGCGCTGTCTTTGAGCAGGATATCGGTCTTGAAGCGGATAAAGTCGCACTCGTGTTGGCGGATGTATTCGCGCACCTCGCTGGCGCTGTGGCTTTGGGCGTAGGAATCGGGGTCTTCGCCGTCGGGCAGCAGCACCACCTTCACGTTCATGCCGTCTTCGAGCAAGAGGTTGATGCCGCGCAAGGCAGCTTTAATGCCGGCCGCATCGCCATCGTAGAGTACCGTGATGTTCTCGCTGAAACGGTGTATGAGGCGAATTTGTCCGTGGGTGAGGGAAGTGCCCGATGAAGCCACTACGTTCTCTATGCCCGCCTGGTGCATGGAAATGACATCCAGATAACCCTCCACCAAATAACAGCAGTTCTCTTTGGTAATGCTTTTCTTGGCGAAGTACAGGCCGTAAAGTTCGGCACTCTTGCTGTAGATTTCCGATTCGGGTGAATTGACGTATTTGGCCAGCTTGTCGTCTTTCTTAAGAATGCGTCCGCCGAAAGCCACGATTTTGCCCGAAATGCTGTGCACGGGAAAAATGACGCGCCCGCGGTAACGGTCCAGCAGGCCATGGTTGCCCGTTTCGATGCTCAGACCGGTCTTGACGAGAATATCCTGACGGTACCCGCTTTGCAGGGCCTTGCTACTGAAGGCGTCGCGCTGCTCGCTGCAGTAGCCGAGCTGGAATTTGCGGATGATGTCCTCGCGCAGGTGGCGTTGTCCCTGAAAATAGGCCATGCCGATACTTTGTCCTTCGGGACTGTTGAACAGTTTGTCGATAAAGTAGTCGCGGGCAAAACCGTTGACGATGAACATACTCTCGCGCTCGTCGTTGATGCGCTTTTCGTCTTCGGTGAGTTCTTTTTCCACCACTTCGATACGGTAGCGGCGGGCCAGCCACTTGAGCGCCTCACTGTAGGAAAGCTGCTCGTGCTCCTTGATGAAGTGTACCACATTGCCTCCCTTACCGCAACTGAAACACTTGAAAATCCCTTTGGAGGGCGACACGCTGAAAGACGGGGTCTTCTCGTCGTGGAAAGGACAAAGACCCATGTAGTTCGCGCCGCTTTTGCGCAAAGTTACAAAGTCGCCGATAACCTCTTCGATGTGGGCGGTATCCAGTATTTTGTTGACGGTGTTCTGGTCTATCATTCCGACCTGGAAAAACAAATGTTAAATATGGTGTGGCGGCCTAAAATGGGCCTTTCAAATCTTGGCTTAGCCGAAAAAAACTGCGTATATTTGCCCGCAAAAATAGGGTTTTTTCTCCCTTTCAAAAAGCAAATCTTAGTTATAAATTAAATGGATATGATGAAACAACTGCGAGGCATTGCTTTAATGCTTGTAAGTGTGACGCTTATCTTCGGTTCTTGTAAGGATCCTTATATCCTTGACGATCAAGAACCTGAATGGTTGGGTGCCAGCATTTACGACTATCTGAAGGAGCACCGGGATGCCGACGGGAAAGCGGATTTTTCGTACTTTGTACGCATTATCGATTCCTGCGAGTATGCCGATGTGCTGAAACGAACCGGTAGCAAGACCATGTTCGTCTGCTACGATTCCTCTTTCGAAGAGTATTTCCGTAACAACGACGATGGCATCAGCTGCTTCGAGGACTTTACCAAGACCCAGCTCAAGCAGATCATGGACTTCTGCATGGTGAACGAAGCCAACCTTATCGAGACCCTGTCTTACGGACTGGAATATGTTCCCGGTCAGGTGATGCGCCGTTCTACATCGCTCGACCCTTACGACTTGCTCGTCAAGGAAGCCGGTTCTACTTTTCCCGACAATAGCCCTTATTTCGATGCCTACAGAAATACCGGCCTCTTCCTGCTGAATGACAACACGTCGCCTTCCATGGTGCATTTTCTGGAAGCTCAAATGCAGGAGAACAACATCACCGACGAAGACTTTTCCATCCTGTTCAACGGAACCACCCGCGCTGCCAACGATGCCCATATCTTCAACCGCAAGGTCATTGAAAGGGACATCACCTGCAAGAACGGTTATATTCACGTGCTGGATTCGCTGCTGATGCCGGTGGGCAATATGGCTCAGTTTATCCGCGAGGACAAGGACCTTTCCATCTTCAACCGTTGGATGGACCGCTTCTCGGCTCCCTATGCCGACGCTTCTCTGACGGCCGAATACGTCAACCTGCATACCAATCAGGGCGACCATCAGTTCGTAGTGCCCGACAACGGCTTCCAGAAGAGCGACAGTATCTTTGTCCGCCGTTATCTGTCCAGCCTGTCGAGCGGCGGTACCGCCAACGCCTATACGCCCGCTCATGCCGGCGGCAAGCAGGTGAACTCCGACGAACTGCTTATCTACGACCCCAACTGGAACGCTTACGCCAAGGGTGAGAACGGCGACCGTGCCGATATGGCCGCTATGTTTGTTCCCAACAATCAAGCCATGGAAGCCTACTTCTCGGACGATCCAAATGCCGAAGGTAACTTCCTGAAGAAAAGCTACGGCAGCTGGGACAATGTCCCCAACGATATTGTGGCGCTTTTCCTCAACGCTCATATGCAGTATTCTTTCCTGGCTTCGCTGCCCAGCAAGTTCGACGGTCTGAAGAATGAATCGCTCGACGAGATGTTCATCGAAAAGGACGATGTGGAAAGAGCCAAGGTTACCAGCAACGGTGCCGTGTACGTCACCAAGAAGGTTTATCCTCCGGTGGAACTTTCATCCGTAATGGCTCCTGTACTGGTGCGCGAAGACACCCGTATCTTCAACTATCCCGTCAACTCCGACCACGGCATGGGCTTCGATATCTACCTCAAGTCGATGGAAAGTGTGTACAACCCCGGCTCCGTGCCTCCATACACCTTTATCGTGCCGCTGGACAACGCTTTCGAGAATTACATCTATCCTGCCGCTCAGGGCTACGATTTCCCTGAAATGCTTTGCTTTGAATACGATCCAGACTACCAGACGGTAAAGGCCACGCGCTACCAGTACGATGAAACCACCGGTCAGCGTGGTGCCATGATATCCCCCAAGGAAGAGGCTGAACTTACCACTACTACGCTGGGCGGTATCAATGCGGTAGTCCGCGTATACCTGAACGATATGATGGATTACCATATTATAGTAGGTGAAGTGACACCCGAACAGAAGTATTACCAGACCAAGGGTAAGGGCTTCATCTATGTCGACTACGATGGCACCAACTATAAAATGCTGGGTGGCGGCAATATGGAACAGAACAAGAAATGGAGCGCTTCGGGCGACCAGTTCGCCGACGACTATGCTTCCAAGAGTGTCGAGAGCATCAAGTTCAGAAACGGTACCACCATCTTTACCGACCGTGTCATGCAGCAGCCGCTTACTTCCGTTTACGGCAAGATGAAGAACATCCCCCAATTTTCTTCCTTCTTTGAATGTATGGAAAAGACCGACGGCTTCTTTATCAGAGAGTCCGGCTCGGGTAACAGCAAATGGAATGCCGTAGACCGTTTCTTGAGTTTGTTCACGGCTTACCATTACACGGTTTACGCGCCCAACAATGCGGCCATGCAGAAGGCTTACGATGCCGGTCTGCCTTCGCCTGCGCAGATTGCCGCAACGACCAATGCCAATACCAAGAAGGCCATGCAGGAAAAACTGCTGTCTTTCATCAAATATCATATCCAGGACAACTCGGTATTCGTGCAAGGCGAACCTCTCAGCAACCAGCGTTATGAAACCGCTTTGCGTAACCCCTTGACCGGCCGTTTCTATTCCATCTATGTTAACCAGGACGGCGAGAACATTACCTTGACTCCTGCCGTTGCCCGTACCAACGGTCTTGAAAACGTTCCGGGCGAAACGGCTGAAGGCGCACAGAACAATCGCCCGATGGTAAACGTGGTGAAGACCAACAATAACTACAACTTGATGACCCGCGACCAGATTCTGGTCGGCACCAGCCTCAAGGATGTGGTCGGTTCCTCCAGCGACTGGTCGGCACGCACCGTTATCCACGAAATCGACAACTATCTGAGCGTGGTGAAACC
>CAYRHC010000055.1:0-8990 GCA_964423935.1 uncultured Bacteroidales bacterium
AGCGAAAAGGCCATTTCCATCATGCGCCCGCTTATGCAATATGTTGATGTTTGCATCGGCAACGAGGAAGACGCAGAACTTTGCCTCGGTTTCAAGCCCGATGCCGATGTTGAAGGCGGTCAGACCAATGCCGAAGGCTACAAGGGTATCTTCAAGCAGATGATGCAGCAGTTTGGTTTCAAGTATGTGGTTTCCACCTTGCGCGAAAGCTTCTCTGCCACACATAACGGCTGGAAGGCTATGATTTACAACGGCAAAGAGTTCTACGAATCGAAACGCTACGACATCGATCCTATCATCGACCGCGTAGGTGGTGGCGATTCTTTCTCTGGCGGCCTTATCCACGGTCTGCTTACCAAGGCAACCCAAGGCGAGGCATTGGAATTCGCAGTAGCCGCTTCAGCCTTGAAGCACACCATCAACGGTGACTTCAACCTGGTTTCCGTAGACGAAGTGGAAAGTTTGGCCGGCGGCAATGCCAATGGTCGTGTTCAACGCTAATTCAACGCATTATGGCAAAATACAACAAATCTCAAGTTATTGCCGCCATGAAGGAAACGGGTATGGTACCCGTTTTCTATCATGCCGACCTGGATGTCGCCAAGCAAGTGGTTAAAGCCTGCTACGACGGCGGTGTCCGTGCTTTCGAATTTACCAACCGCGGCGATTTTGCCCAGGAAGTGTTCGGCGAACTGGTCAAATTTGCCAACAAGGAACTGCCCGGCATGATTATGGGTGTTGGCTCGGTTGTTGACCCCGCCACAGCCGCCCTTTACCTGCAGCTGGGTGCCAACTTTGTGGTTGGTCCGCTGTTCAATCCCGAAATCGCTCCTATCTGCAACCGTCGTCTGGTGCTCTACTGCCCCGGCTGCGGCACTGTTTCCGAAATCGGCAAGGCGCAGGAGCTCGGTTGCGACGTTTGCAAAGTGTTCCCCGGTGACGTACTTGGCCCGGCCTTCGTCAAAGGCCTGAAGGCACCTATGCCCTGGAGCCAGATCATGGTGACCGGTGGTGTCAAGCCCACCAAAGAGAATCTCGAAGGCTGGTTCAAGGCCGGTGTAACCTGTGTCGGCATGGGTAGCAACCTCTTCCCCAAAGACGTGATTGCCGCCAAGGAATGGCACAAGATTACCGAGCTCTGCGCCAATGCTTTGCAGATTGTCAAGGAAGTACGCTAACCTAACTTATACACTAACTGTAATATTATGACTCAAAAATCAACAACGAAACAGTTGATGACCAACTGGCGCTGGTGGATGTGTGTCTTGCTTTTCGTAGCAACCACCGTCAACTACATGGACCGTCAGGTGCTGTCATTGACTTGGAAAGACTTTATCGCGCCCGAATTTCATTGGACCGATAACGACTACGGAACGATTACCAGTATCTTCTCCATCTTCTACGCTGTCTGCATGTTGTTTGCCGGCAAATTCGTAGACTGGATGGGTACCAAGAAGGGTTATCTCTGGGCTATCGGCGTATGGTCGCTGGGTGCCTGCTTGCACGCCATCTGCGGTCTGTGCACCGAAGGCATTCTCGGCTACGAAAATGCAGCCAGCATGATGCAGGCCACCGGCGATGCCGCTTTGCTTGTTGCCAGCACCAGTGTATGGCTCTTCCTTATTGCCCGTAGTATCTTGGCCCTTGGTGAGGCCGGCAACTTCCCTGCCGCCATCAAGATTACGGCCGAATACTTCCCCAAGAAAGACCGTGCTTTCGCCACATCCATCTTTAACGCAGGCGCTTCTGTAGGTGCCCTTATCGCTCCCCTTACCATCCCTGTTCTTGCCCAATATTTCAAGAACAGCGGCATTGGCGGCGGTTGGGAAATGTCCTTTATCATCATCGGTGCCCTCGGTTTCATCTGGATGGGTTTCTTCGTCTTCATGTACGATAAGCCTGAAAAGTCGAAACATGTGAACGAGGCTGAGTTGGCTTACATCCATCAAGATGACGAAGCTGATGCCAAGGAAATGACTGCCA
The DNA here is from genome assembly GCA_964423935.1 of uncultured Bacteroidales bacterium. Lineage (GTDB taxonomy): Bacteria > Bacteroidota > Bacteroidia > Bacteroidales > UBA1402 > UBA1757. The sequence goes on from CAYRHC010000055.1 coordinate 1,984, forward strand.
AGTCCTCGGACGAAGAAAAGAGCATTCCTTTCTGGAAATGTTTCAAGTATCGTCAGACCTGGTCGTTCATCATCGGCAAGTTCTTCACCGACGGTGTATGGTGGTTTTATCTGTTCTGGGCACCTGCCTATTTCTCCGACCAGTTCGGTTACAAATCGAGTTCGGGTACCGGTATTCTGCTGATTCTTACCTTGTATGCCATCGTTACGGTATTGTCTTTGGTTGGCGGCAAGTTGCCGACCATCTTCGTTGACAAGAAAGGCATGAACCCCTACCAGGGTCGTATGCTCGCCATGCTTATCTTCGCATTCTTTCCCTTGGCCGCTCTGTTTGCACAGCCACTGGGTCTGGGACTGAACAACGCATGGTGGCCCGCCATCCTTATCGGTTTGGCCGGTGCCGGACATCAGGCTTGGTCTGCCAACCTCTTCTCTACCATCGGTGATATGTTCCCCAAGTCAACCATCGCTACCATTACGGGTATCGGTGGTATGGCCGGCGGTGTAGGCTCCTTCCTTATCAACAAGGGTTCTGGTATGCTCTTCACCTATGCCGAGAACCAGGGTTCCGCCTTTACCTTCCTGGGTTATGAAGGCAAGCCCGGCGCATACATGATTGTATTCTGCATCTGCGCCGTAGCCTACATCATCGCATGGTCGTTGATGAAGACTTTGGTTCCCAAATACAAGCTTATCAAGCTGGAAGACTAGACTAAACGGGCGGTTGCTGACCGTCCGGATGAATAATAAGGGGGGAGCGGCGCCAGCAGGCGCCGCTCCCCCCTTCGTTTTATCAATCGGGAAGCTTATTACCAATAAAGATTTCTTACAAAGCTCGTTTGACAGCCGCCGTCCAGCCTTCGCAAAGGCGTTGACGCTGTTCAAGAAGCATCTGTGGGCGGATGTTGCGAGCCTGTTTGCGCATGGCCGAAAGGGCTTCGAATGAGCCGAAACGCTGCAGGGCAAGCGCGTTCATCCGCACAGCGCCCAAGGCCGAAGCCTCTTCGATAGGGCTGATACTGACGGTGCTCTGCAACATATCCGCCTGGAACTGCATCAAGAAAGCGTTGTTGGTGGGACCACCGTCCACACGGAGTTCTTTAAGGTCGATGCCGGCCCGATCGGTCATCAGCGACACCAAATCGTTCACCTGATAGGCGATGGCTTCGAGTGCGGCACGTACCACATGAGCCTTCTTGCTGCCACGACTCAAGCCGCAAATCAGTGCGCGGGCATCGCTGTTCCACCAGGGAGCGCCCAGACCCGCGAAGGCAGGCACCAGATACACACCGCCATTGTCGGGAACGGAAGTGGCCAGCGTTTCCGTCTGCGCAGCATTATCGACCAATTGCAAATCGTCCGTCATCCATTTAATGGTGGCACCCGTGCAATGGATATTGCCCTCGTAAGCATAGTAAGTCTTGCCCAGCGCAGCAAAGGCCACGGAAGTAACCAGTCCCTGGGGAGCCTGATGCGCAGTGGTGCCAATATTGACCATCACCGATGAGCCGGTACCATAGGTAGCTTTGCCCAGGCCCTCCGTAAAGCAGGCCTGCCCTACCAGCGCCGCATGCGAATCGCCCAATACGCCGGCAATGGGAATGGGCCGGTCGAAGAGGCCATCGAAATCGGTCTGGCCGAAAACGGCATCGCAAGGAAGCACCTTGGGCAGCAGTGAAGCAGGTATCTTGAAATCGTCCAGCAGCTCGCGGTCCCAACCGAGGTCGTGAATATTGTAGAGCATGGTGCGCGAAGCATTGGTCTGATCGGTGGCATGGACACCGCCGTGCGTCAAGTTCCATATCAGCCAGCAATCCATGGTGCCCATGCGCAACTGACCGGCTTCGGCCTTGGCGCGTGCACCAGGCACATTGTCGAGTATCCAGCGCAGCCCGCTGGCCGAAAAATAGGCATCGATGAGCAACCCTGTCTTGGCCTGCACCTTATCCAGCAGACCGGCCTCGCGCCATTGCCGGCAATAGTCGGCACCGCGCTGGCACTGCCAAACGACAGCCGGATAGACGCATTGCGAAGTGGCGGCATCCCAAACCACCACGGTTTCACGCTGATTGGTAATGGCCACCGATTTGACATCACTTTTGTCTATGCCGGTCTTTTCCAAAAGCAAGGCGGCACCTCGGTAGACATTGCGCATAATCTCGTGAGCATCGTGTTCCACCCAGCCCAATTGGGGATAAAACTGCTGATGGTCGAGCGAAACACGGCCGCAAAGTTGCTCTTCTTCGTTGAAAAGCATCAACTTGGTGGCGGAAGTGCTTTGGTCTATCGCAAGAATATAGTTCATTTCAACCAGTCTTTAACGGTTACGATGATGCCTTCGCTGTCCATCTTGTAGTAGTGGAAAATCTCCTTGGACGTACCCGTGACGGCGTTTTCGTCTGGAATGCCCAGGAACTTCATCGGGACAGGCTGATGGGCAGCCACCGTTTGAGCCACAGCAGCACCCAAACCGCCGTAGATGCTATGTTCCTCAACAGTGAGGATGCGACCCGTTTCTGCAGCGGCTCTCAAGATAGCTTCTTCGTCGAGTGGCTTGAGGGTGTGCATATCCAGTACGCGTACGCTGATGCCGTCCTTGGCCAGCGTTTCTGCAGCCGTCTTGGCATGATAAACCGTTTCGCCGCAGGCAATAATAGTCAAATCCTTGCCATCACAGACTTGGATAGCCTTGCCAATCTGGAAAGGAATATCGGTATTCTCGTAGACGTTAGGCACAGCATTGCGGCCAACGCGGATATAGACGGGATGCGGATAATCGAGCAAACTTTCCACCAGACGGCGGCTTTCGTAGATATCGCAAGGCAAAACGACAGTCATGCCGGGGAAACAACGCAACACGGCAATATCGTGCAAGCTGTGGTGCGTAGCGCCCAAAGCGCCGTAGCTCACACCGCCGCTCACGCCCAAGATGCGCACAGGCATATTGGAGTAAGCCATATCAACCTTTACCTGTTCCAGCGAACGTGCCACATAAAAACAGGCGGGACCGCAAACAAACACGTTCTTGCCCGTCGAAGCCAGACCGGCAGCCACGCCTACTGCATTTTGTTCGGCAATGCCCAGTTCGACAAATTGTTCGGGCAGTTCCTTGGCAAAGTCGCCCAGGGTAACGGAACCGCGTGCATCGGTGGTAACGGCCACAATATTCTTGTCCTGACGTCCGAACTCCAGCAGACTGTCAGTAATCATTTTTCTACAAGGTATCGTATTCATGTTGTCAAGCATTCTTAATGGTTAGTATTGCATTGTCCAGCTCCTGCATGGCGGTGGCGTATTCGGCTTCGGTAGGCACGCCGTGATGCCATTTGGCCACGTTTTCCATATAGGAAACACCCTTCCCCTTGATGGTGTTGGAAATGATAAGATGAGGCTTGCCCTTTACCGTCTTGATGGCCTCGTAGCATTCCAGAATGGCCTGCATGTCGTTGCCGTCGATTTCATAGACATCCCAGCCGAAAGCTTCCCAGCGGGCGCGCATAGGTTCCAACGACATAACATCTTCGGTATTACCACTGATTTGCAAATGGTTACGGTCGATGATAGCCACCAGATTGTCCAGATGATAATGAGAGGCGGCCATGGCAGCTTCGTAAATTGAGCCTTCACCCTGTTCGCCATCGCCCATCAGCACGTAAGTATTGTAAGACTTGGCATCCATCTTGGCAGCGATAGCCATACCCACGCCGGCGGGCAGTCCGTGCCCCAAGGCACCGGTGTTCATTTCAATTCCGGCGACTTTGCGCGTGGGATGTCCGGCCAGTTTGGTACGGAAACTGCCATAGGTAGCCAAATCGGCATCGCTGATAAAACCGGCTTTGGCCAGCACGCAATACAAAGCTTCCACGCTATGGCCCTTGCTCATGATGAAACGGTCGCGGTCGGGGTCGGCAGGATGCTTGGCATCAACCTTCATGACATGGAAATACAAGGCAGTCAGCATATCGGTAGAGGAAAGCGAACCTCCCGTATGGCCGGCTTTGGCCTGATAGATGATTTCAATCTCGCGCTTGCGTATTTCAGCGGCTTTGAGACGAAGTCCTTTCACTATTTCTTGATCAATAGCACTCATGTTAATACTTGATTTATGATGATTTTAAAAGTTGGCAAAAGTACGACTTATTCTCCGTTCTTCATACTCTGATAGACGATATCCTGAATTTTAGGCCTGACATCGAGCTTAGCCAGGGTATTGTTGGTACGGTCGGGATGCACGCGATTGCTTAGGAAGACGTAGACGATGCCGTTCTGAGGATCTATCCAAAAGCAAGTTCCCGTAAAACCGACATGTCCATAGGTGGCGGGGGAAGCGCTTTCACAGACAGGCTGGGTCTTTTTGGGATTGGGTTCGTAAGCATCGAAGCCCAGCATACGGCGGCTCAATTTGCTACGGCTCGAACTGAAGAAACGCACGGTAGCGGCTTCGAAATAGCGATGTCCGCCGTAGGTTCCTTGCGAAAGATACATCTGCAGAAGCTTTGCCAGGTCATTCGCATTGGAAAAGACCCCGGCATTGCCCGTGGCACCGCCCAGAAAAGCGGCCGCCTCATCGTGGGGATAACCGCAGAGTAGCTGGTGACGCAGACAGGTATCAAGCGCAGTGGGCACCAAACGTCCGGCTTCGAAACGCCGCAAAGGATGATAGCCGGTGGTATAGGCACCCAAGGGTGCGTAGAACTCGCGCATCACATAATCTTCGAGGCCGGTCTGGGCCGCCTGCTCAGCTGCAAAGCCCAACAGGATATACCCTACATCGCTGTAGACATAACGTTTGCGGCGCAATAATTCGGTTTGATTGATGCGTTTCAAGACACTGTCGCGGAAGGAAGCGTGCACGTACATATCGCGAGCCACCTGCAAACTGAAAGAGTCGCGGGGATGTGAGGAAAGCAGTTGCGGGTTGTAGCGGAAAGATGCGGGTGCCCAGGCATGCTCGTCGTAGCGCAAGGTGTGCACACTGTCGGCATTGTAAGTCAAGAAAAAGGGCGACGTGTAGCTGGTCGTATCAACCAGCATCTGGTAAAAAGGCACGAAAGGTGTCAGACGCGACTCATGATAGAGCAACTGACGGAAGGAAATATCGGCCTTGTCACCCTCCTGCAGCGCGGGAAGAAATCGCGACACAGGTTCGTCCAGATGAATCTTGCCCTGCTCGGTGAGGGCCATGATGACGGGCGTACAGGCAACGGCCTTGGTCAGCGAGGCCAGATCGTAAATATCGGCGGTAGTCACCGGACGGCTGTGTTCACTGTCGATATAGCCGTAAGCCTTGTTCCAGACCACGGCACCGTCTTTGGCCACCAACACTTGACAACCGGGGAAAGCGCCCTGCTGCAAGGCATCGTCCACAATACTGTCGATAGCGGCCATGCGATTCGAACTTAGTGCGACATTCTCGGGATAGAGATACGAGAGTCGGGTCTTTTCCGTATCAAGGCCCCAAGCCAGAGGATAATACTTTCCGATGGGTACCGGCAGACGTCCATTAACCTTGTTCCCGCCAAAAACAGCTTGAGCGGCGGCTTGCTGGGCCAAGTCCGTCGATTCGTAAGCGCAGAGCACGGCGTCGGCACGCAGCAGGATATCGCCATAACGGTCCATGGTATAAGGCGATGAGAAGAAGCATAGGGCCATATGGGGCAAAGCGTTCAAGGTCTTGAGCTGTAGCTGTTGTGCGCGACGGTTGCCGTACACGCCCACTATCACGCGGTCGTAATCTTGCAGTTGGCGCAGTAAGACCGTAAGGTCTGTTTCGGCAAGGACGCTGTACACGCCGATATTCTCTTGATAAGCCTTAAGTTGTTCCACAAAGGGATTGTTGTCGGCAGTCACACCCAGCAGCACCACGGCAGTTGTTTGCGTGTCAAGATGGCGCAGTGGCAGAAAATCGCGTTCATTGCGAAGCAGGGTCATTGCCTCGATGTGCAGGCGAAGGTCCAAGGCCTGATGTTCGGGGCAATGCAGACGCTGCTGCAAGCTGTCCAAACGAATGGGAGCGGCTTTGCTTAGTCCCAAAGCATATTTGTACATAAGCACCTTGCGGCATTTGGCATCGATAAGGCTGTCACTGAGAATACCTTTGTCGACAGCTTTGACTACGGCTGTGATGTCGCCCGCAAGGTTGACGGGGCTCAGTAAAATATCGTTGCCGGCCTGCAGGGAGCGTATGCAGTTGACACCGCTATAAGACGAACCGCTGCCTTTCATCACCAGGGCATCGGTAAAGCATAAACCGTCGAAACCAAGACTGTCGTGCAGCAACGCGCCGGCTATACGCGCAGACTGCGAGGCCGGCAACTGTGCGACAGGTTCCAATGCGGGCACCGACAAGTGTCCCACCATCACGCCATCTATTCCTTCAGCCACGAGACGACGGAAGGGTACGAGCTCAACCGTGTCGAGGCCGGCGCGGGTCTGCAAGACCCGCGCCAGGCGTTCGTGCGAGTCTTCGGCCGTATTGCCGTGGCCGGGAAAATGCTTCATCACCGCCATCACGCCATTTTCTTGCAGGCCATGCGCATAGGCCGATGCCACAGCGGCCACATGTTGCGGGTCGGCACCGAAAGAGCGTGTATTGATAACCGGATTGGCCGGATTGTTGTTCACATCGGCCACGGGCGCGAAACTGACACAGACACCCATTTCTTTGAGTTGCGCGGCCATGGCTTTGCCGTACTCATAATACAGGCTGCTGTCCTGTATGGCGGCAAGGGTGGTGTTCTGCGGGAAAGCCATAGCATCGCCAAGACGCATGGCCAGTCCCCACTCTGCATCGGCGGCCACCATCAGCGGCACCTGCGCCAAGGCCTGGGCGTTGCGTGTGGCCAGCGCCTGCTCTTCTATGGTAGACTTGTCGAAAAAGATGCCTCCCACCTTTTCTTTGGCCACCCACTGGGCGATTTTCTCGGGCCAGCCTGCCGACTGACGGGCGCTGGCCACAGGCATGAAGAGCTGCGCCACGCGGGAACGGCGGTCCAAGGTCTGCATGAC
>CAYRHC010000056.1:0-8904 GCA_964423935.1 uncultured Bacteroidales bacterium
GAAATAAAGAGAACACCACAAAGATGCTCCTGGAGAAAAGTAACCCCAAGACACATAACAAGTCCGATTTTCTCAAGGAGGTTAATCGCAAGTACGCCAGCACTTTGCCTACGGCCAAGCCCAAACAGCAGAGTTACGCCCAAAAGAAAAAACAGACCAAGAACAAGCAGCAGGTGGTGAAGCTTTTGCCGGGCGAACCGATGGATTTCAGTCACAATCTGAAGAGCAAGCGCGTGGAAGTGCATTTCCTGGATGCCAAGGGCAGGGAAGTGGATATGAAATATAAAGTGCTGGACGAGAATACCTTGCGTTTCAAGTCGAAGGATACGCTCGAACTGAAGGTGGTGGTGAGCCCCAAACCTCCGCTCGACGACCAGGCTTGGTATCGCAGCCTGCAATTTGCCTCGCGTCTGCTGATGTCGGTGCGCAATGTGCAAGTGACCATACAGGATAACCAACATTTTACCGTGCCGGGCTTTAAGCCGGAAAGCGGCCTTATTTTCGCCACAGAAGACTATGCACACGCACCCGGTTGGAACTTCGCCACCGGTCTTTATCGCAGCGATGATTTCCTGAATTCGGCCATAGAGCGCAACTGGCTGGTGATGTCCGATTCGGTGGTAGACCCGGCGGTGATGGCCCAGACCCGCAACATTCGCGTGAAGGCTTCGGTGCTGCCCATCCCTGGTCTGAAAATCGACCTGTCCTCGCAGCACAACTGGAGCGACAACCGTCAGGTGCAGTACATGATCGACGGCCGTCCCGAGACGCGTTCGGGCAACTTTACCATGTCGACGGTGGCCATCCGTACCGCGCTGGCACCCGTCAATGCCAAAAAGTCGTATTATTCCAAGGCCTTCGAACGCTTCGTGGCCAACCGCGATATCATCGCCGCGCGTCTGGAAGAAAAGTACAGTACCCTGCATTATCCCAACAGCGGTTTTATGAAAGGCCATGCCTTGGCCGGACAGCACTATGACGCCGCCAACGGCAGTGTGAACAAAAACTCGGCCGATGTCCTGATTCCCGCTTTTCTGGCCGCCTATACGGGACAATCGGCCACCAAGTCGGCTCTGGACATCTTTCCCGGACTACTCTCCATGTTGCCCAACTGGACGATAAGCTATGACGGGCTGTCCAAGCTGCCGGCCTTCAAGAAACATTTCAAGAGTTTCAGCCTGAACCATGGCTACAATTGCAACTACAGCGTCAGCTCGTTTGGCAGCTACAACACTTTCGTGTCGGGCGGACAAGACGATATGGGCTTTGTGCAGGATGTACTCACGGGCAATCCGCTACCTTCGTCGCAATACGACATTTCGTCCGTGACCATTACGGAAAACTTCTCTCCCCTTATCGGTGCCAAGGCTACACTCAAAAACGGCATGACCCTGAAGGCTGAAGTGCAGACCGGGCGTACCATGAACCTGAGCGTGACGGGCGGTCAGCTGGTTGAAAGCGGCCGTCAGCAGTACGTGCTGGGCGGTAGTTACAAAGTGGTGGATTTTCATCCTTGGGGTATTCTGGCCAATTCAAAGGTGAAGAACGACCTTGCGCTCAGCGCCGATTTCTCGCTGAAAAACTCGAGCGCCCTGTTGCGCAAGATAGAGGAAGGCTACACGCAGGCCACTTCGGGCAACCAGACTTGCACGGTGGAAATCATGGGCGACTATGTCATCAGCAAGAACCTGAATTTCAAAGTCTACTACGATCTGGAGTCGAGCATTCCCTTGGTGTCGTCTTACCCCATCACCACACAGAATTTCGGTTTCAGCCTGCGCTTTACGCTGACGAGATAGTGAAAGTGCGAAACAACGATTCTATTTGATGGAATCGGCTTCTCCGATAAGCTTTTTAAGATACTGGATTTTCACTTGGGCCAGGCGGCTTTCGTTCAATAGCCGGCTGATGTCGGACAAAACGGCCGACAGCTGCATGCCGTCCATCATAACGCTGATGTCTTTGGCACTAAGCGTGTAGCTGTATTTGCGTTTGCCTAACAGCTGAACTTTCAAGTCTTCGCCTTGATGCATGCAGGCAAATTCGAGAATATCGCCCAATGCCTGTTTGTCGAAGCTCAGCATTTCATAGTAGAGCTCTTCGTCGCGGAAGCTGTAGTTGACGGCATCGCCTTTGGGCAGGGCGGCTGTTTCGCAATAGCTACCGTCGGCGGCTTGCAGACGGACGCGGTTGTGGGCGATGGGCCAAGTGTTGCAATAGTAGCTCGTCAAGGTGTAGCGGCCCTGATCGTCGACGCGCAGTTGAAGAAAGCAGCGTTGGGTGTTGCCCGCATGGAAGAGTTGGCTCTTGTGGATAAAGTAACCGGGGCTGGAGGCACTGGCCGGCTGGTAGGAAAAGTTCTTCTGACGCAGGGGTAATTCGGCTTGACGCGCCTTGATGACACTGTCGCAGAAGGATCGGTTGCGTTTCTGTTCGCAAAGCTCCACTTCGTGCATCAAGCTGCGAGCCTGACTGAGTTTTCTCGCATCGCCGGGATAGAGCGTGCGGACGCTGTCGATAAGCAGCTTGGCCTGTTGGTATTCTTGCCGTTGGGCTGCCTGACGAGCTTGTTCCATGAGTAATGCGCTGGTGTCCTTGCCCTTACATGCTTCCAAACAGCACAAAGACAAGATGAGGCAGACAAGGCCGGTACATACGGACAGAGGCTTCGACATGGAATCTTTTTGGATTTGAAACGCGCAAAGATAGAGCGCTTTCGCTAAAAAAGAACTATTTTTGCATCCTAATTGAAACAAACGATTGTGAATTTACGTGAATATTTGGTGGGCGCCGGTTTTACCGCTGTGTCACAAGCCGCCGAAGAACTGGGTGTAAGAGCCTGTGTGGTTGGTGGTTATGTGCGGGATATCTTTCTGGGCCGGAGCTCCAAAGACATAGATATCGTTACCGTAGGCAAGGGCATAGAACTGGCCGAGCGCGTGGCAAAACTTTTCGGCAAACAGGCGCATCTGTCGGTGTTCCGCAATTTCGGCACCGCCCAGGTGAAGTACCGTTCGCTCGAGATTGAATTTGTCGGTGCGCGTCGGGAGTCCTACCAGCGCAATTCGCGCAAACCCATCGTCGAAGACGGCACCATGCAAGACGACCAGCTGCGCCGCGATTTCACCATCAATGCCATGGCCATCAGTCTGAACAAGGCCGATTACGGCGATTTGATCGATCCCTTCGACGGGCTGGGCGACATCCGTCGCAGGGTGCTTCGAACCCCCACCGACCCGAATGTCACCTTCAGCGATGACCCTTTGCGCATGATGCGCGCCATCCGTTTCGCCACCGTGTTGCAATTCAGTATCTATCCGGAAACTTTCAACGCCATCTATGCCAACCGCGAACGTATCTCTATCGTTTCGGGCGAACGCGTGGCCGAGGAACTCAACAAAATGATGGCGGCCGATCGGCCCTCGCGGGGCTGGCAGTTGATGGACGAATCGGGACTGTTACAGTTTGTCTTGCCCGAACTGGCTGCCCTCAAGGGCGTGGAAGCCAAGGATGGACGCGGACACAAGGATAATTTCCAACACACCATGCAGGTGCTCGACAATGTGGCCGCCCAGAGCGACGACCTTTATTTGCGTTGGGCCGCACTGCTGCACGATATCGGCAAGCCTTTGTGCAAACGCTACGACGAGCGTCTGGGCTGGACCTTCCACAACCACAATTATGTGGGCGAGAAGATGGTGCCCCGCATTTTCCGTCGACTGAAACTGCCCATGGACGAACGCATGAAGTTCGTTGCCAAGATGGTTTCGCTGCACATGCGCCCCATTGCCCTGGTGGAGGACAGCGTCACGGATTCGGCCGTGCGTCGGCTGCTCTTCGATGCGGGCGATGACATCGATTCGCTGATGATACTTTGCCGGGCCGACATTACATCGCGCAATGCCGAGAAGGTGCGCCGTTTCCTCGATAATTTCCAGCTGGTGAGCGACAAAATGCGCGACCTGGAGGAGCGCGACCGTATACGCAATATGCAGCCGCCTATCAGTGGCGACATGATCATGGAAGCCTTTGATTTGCAACCCTGTGCGTTGGTGGGCGAACTGAAAACAGCCATCAAGGACGCTATTCTGGACGGTGCCATTCCCAACGACTTCGACGCCGCCTACGACTATTTGCTGAAACTCGCTGCCGACAAGGGCCTGGTTCTGAAAAAAAAGTTGTAGCTTTGTCGCTTCTTGGACCTTAAGCTCCTGAAACCTTAAAATGAACGTAGCCATCATCAAATACAACGCAGGCAATGTGCTTTCGGTAGAGAATGCTTTGCACCGTTTGGGCATAACGCCTGTCGTTACCGACGATAAAGAACTGCTGCTCAGTGCCGACAAAGTGATTTTCCCCGGCGTAGGCGAAGCTTCCACCACCATGGCCTACCTCCGTCAGCATGGACTCGACCGTCTGATAGTGCAACTCAAGCAACCCGTGCTGGGCATTTGTATCGGCATGCAGCTGATGTGTCGCCACAGCGAAGAGGGTGATGTGGATTGCTTGGGCATCTTCGATACGCAGGTAAAGCGCTTCCAGCCTCTTCAGGCCAACGACAAGATTCCGCAGATGGGCTGGAACACGCTGACGCAGATGCAGGGACCTCTTTTCAAGAATGTCGCCCCGGAAGCCTATGTATATTATGTGCACAGTTATTACGCTGAACTGTGCGCTCAGACCATAGCCCAAAGCGAATATCTCTTGCCTTACAGTGCCGCTCTGCAGCGCGACAATTTCTATGCCTTGCAGTTCCATCCGGAGAAAAGCAGCGCAGTGGGGGCTATAATATTGGACAATTTTCTGCAACTGTAAATGGAACTCATCCCTGCTATAGATATCATCGATGCCAAGTGCGTACGCCTTTCTCAGGGTGATTATGCACAGCGTAAGGACTACAGTTCCCAGCCGCTGGAAGTGGCCAAAGCCTTCGAAGACGCGGGTATCAGACGTTTGCATCTGGTCGATTTGGACGGTGCCAAGGCCCGTCATATCGTCAATTATAGGGTGCTGGAACAGCTGGCCTCGCACACTTCGCTGGAGATAGATTTCGGCGGTGGTCTCAAGTCGGACGAAGACCTGCGCATTGCTTTCAACAGCGGTGCCGCAATGGTGACCGGCGGCAGCATCGCCCTGACCGTGCCCGATGTTTTCTCTCGCTGGCTGCAACATTACGGCCCCGAGCGCATCATTTTGGGGGCCGACGTGAAAGATGAAAAAATCGCCGTCAATGGCTGGCAAGAACGTACCGACACCGGTCTTTGGCCCTTTTTGGAAGACTATGTCGCCCAAGGAGTCAAGAAGTGCATCTGCACTGACATTGCCCGCGACGGCATGCTGGAAGGCCCTTCCACGGAACTGTACCGACGCATATTGGAACGTTTCCCTTCGCTCTACTTGGTGGCCAGCGGCGGCGTAAGTTCCTTGGACGATTTGTACCGTTTGCAAGAGATGGCTATGCCTGCTGTTATTTTTGGCAAGGCTATCTACGAAGGACGCATTACTTTGGCTCAAATAGCCGCTTTCAACGCTTAAGCAATTATGTTGGCAAAACGAATCATACCTTGTCTGGATGTCAAGAACGGTCAAACCGTCAAAGGCGTCAATTTCGAAAACCTGCGTGTGGCGGGCGACCCGGTCGAAATGGGTGCCTTCTACAGCGATGAGGGCGCAGACGAGCTTGTGTATCTGGATATTACCGCTTCCGTTGAGGGGCGCAAAACCTTCTGCGACTTGGTAAAACGAGTGGCCGGACGTTTGAGCATTCCCTTTACCGTGGGCGGCGGCATCAACGACATTCACGACATCGACCGACTGCTCAATGCCGGTGCCGACAAGGCTTCCATCAATTCGGCAGCCATCCGCAACCCCGAGCTGGTGAATCTGGTGGCCCGCCATTTCGGTTCGCAGATGTGCGTGGTAGCCATCGATGCCAAGCAACAGCCGGACGGACGTTGGCTGTGCTACGTGAACGGCGGGCGCGTACCCACCGACAAGGAATTGCTGCCTTGGGCCTTGGAAGTGCAGGACAGGGGAGCGGGCGAGATTCTTTTCACCAGCATGGACCACGACGGTGTGCAGCAAGGTTATGCCAACGATGCGTTGGCCATGTTGTCGGAACAGCTGAGCATTCCGCTTATCGCTTCGGGCGGGGCGGGGAAGATGTCGCATTTCCGCGATGCCTTTGTGCTGGGTCATGCCGATGCGGCCTTGGCCGCCAGTGTCTTCCACTTTGGCGACATTAAATTGTCAGATCTGAAAGATTACTTAAGAAAAGAGAATATAACAGTAAGATAATCAATTTATTATATATCGTAGATATCAATGGAAAATATCGATTTTCAAAAGATGGGCGGCCTGGTTCCCGCCATCGTACAAGATGCCAAGACACAAACAGTGCTGATGTTGGGCTTTATGAACGAAGAGGCTCTGGCCGAAACCCGACGCAGCGGCAAGGTTACTTTCTTCTCGCGCAGCAAACAAAGGCTGTGGACCAAAGGTGAAACCAGTGGCAACTTCTTGGAAGTTGTAGATATACTCGTAGATTGCGACCGCGATACCTTGCTCATCAAGGCCAATCCCGTCGGTCCGGTCTGCCATACGGGTGCCGATACCTGCTTTGGCGAAGAAAACCGCATGGGCGATTTCGAGTTCTTGCGTTACCTGCAGGATTTCATCGACCGTCGCTACCGGGAGATGCCCGAAAAATCATACACGACTTCGCTTTTTAAATCGGGTGTGAACCGTATGGCCCAGAAGGTGGGCGAAGAGGCTGTGGAAACGGTTATCGAAGCTATTTGCTGCAACGACGAGCGTTTTCTTTACGAAGCCTCCGATTTGATGTATCATCTTATCGTGCTGCTTACTTCCAAAGGCTATCGCCTCGAAGATTTGGGCAAGGAACTCAAGAAACGTCATAAATAAACCATTGCATGGAAGAAACACTCATCAGTTACCGCAAGGTTGATATCTGTCTGGACGACTTTATCGTACTCAAGGATGTCGATTTCGAACTGTCCAAGGGCGAATTCGCCTACTTGATAGGTAAGGTGGGTTCTGGCAAAAGTACGCTGCTCAAGACTATTTACGCCGAAGTGCCGCTACGTCTGAAGGATATGGAATGCAAAGAGGCCCAGGCCCGTGTGTTCGACTACGACCTATTGCACTTGAAAACCTCCAAAATGTTGGCACTGCGCCGCGAGTTGGGTATCGTGTTCCAGGATTTCAAACTGCTGACAGACCGCAGCATTCACGACAATCTGAGTTTTGTGCTCAAGGCTACCGGCTGGAAGGGCAAGGATGCCATGGAAGACCGCATTGCCGAAGTGCTGCGTCAAGTGGGGATGGCCAACAAGGGTTACAAAATGCCGCACGAACTTTCGGGTGGCGAACAGCAGCGTATGGTCATTGCGCGCGCCTTGCTCAACCGCCCGTCGCTTATCTTGGCCGATGAGCCCACCGGCAACCTCGACCCGGTTACCAGCAACGACATTGTGCAACTCCTGCACGATATCAACGCCGATGGCACCACGGTGCTGATGACGACCCACAACCTGAGCTTTTTGGAGAAATTCCCCGGCCGGGTGTTTAGTTGCGAGAATGGAAAACTGATTGCTAATCAATAATTTATAAAGATGAAAGTATTAAAATTTGGTGGAACGTCCGTAGGTTCTGCCGACAGAATGAAACAAGTTTACCGCATTATCAACAACGGCGAAAAGAAGATTGTCGTCCTCTCGGCCATGTCGGGAACGACCAATGCTTTGCTCGAAATTGCCGCTTATCTGTACAAGAAAAACATCGATACCGCCAACGAACTTATCAACCATCTGGAACTGAAGTACTTCCGCACTGTGGATGAACTCTACCAGAGCAAAGAATACAAACTCGAGGCGATGGATAACCTCAAGGAACATTTCGACTTTATCCGCAGCTTCACCAAAAAACTTTTTACGCTTTTCGAGGAAAAAGCCATTGTGGCCCAGGGCGAACAGCTCTCGACGATGATGTTCAACCTTTATCTCAAGGAACAGGGCCTGAATTCGGTTCTGCTGCCGGCGCTGGAATTTATGCGCATCAACAAGAACGCCGAGCCCGAGACTTTGTATCTGCAAGAACATCTTCTGCCCATGCTGGAGGCTCATGCCGATGCCGATATGTTTGTTACGCAAGGATTTATCTGTCTGAATGCCTATGGCGAAATAGACAACCTGACCCGTGGCGGCAGTGACTATTCCGCTTCGCTTATCGGTGCAGCCGTCAAAGCCGAAGAAATTCAAATCTGGACCGACATCGACGGCATGCACAACAACGACCCGCGCGTAGTGGACAAAACCTCGCCCGTTTCGTTCCTGAGCTTCGACGAAGCTGCCGAGTTGGCTTATTTCGGCGCCAAGATTCTGCATCCTACCTGCATCCTGCCTGCCAAACTGGCCAAGATACCGGTACGTCTGCTCAACACCATGCAACCCGAAGCTCCCGGCACGCTTATTTCCAACAAGACCGAAATGCACAAAATCAAGGCCGTTGCAGCCAAGGAAAACATCACCGCCATCAAAATCAAATCGGGCCGTATGTTGCTGGCTTACGGTTTCCTGCGTCGTGTATTCGAAATTTTCGAAAGCTACCAGACACCTATCGATATGATCTGCACCTCCGAGGTGGGCATCTCCATGACCATCGACAACGACAGACATTTGAACGAAATTCTGGATGAACTCAAGAAAATCGGTACGGTCAGCGTCGACAAGGACATGGTCATCATCTGCGTCGTGGGCGACCTCGACTGGGAGAATCTCGGTTTCGAATCGCGCGTGGTGGACGCTGTCAGGGATATTCCCGTGCGTATGATTTCTTACGGTGGCAGCAACTACAATATTTCCATGCTGGTAAAGGCCGAAGACA